>JANQEB010000250.1 GCA_028278605.1 Candidatus Gastranaerophilales bacterium | reverse complement strand
GCCTCCCGCCATAGGCGGGGCGGGCGAAGAATCTCATTACCTGAGATCCTTCGGCAAGCCTCAGGATGACGGACAAAATTAATTTAACAGAGTACTAGCTCATTTTAGCCATATCGATTTATCAATATTATTTTCATTATAATTTGTCATTCAAAAATTTTATTCAGTTAGAATTTTCAAATTTTAAAAGCTCATATGGCTCAACTTCAAGAGCTCTGGCTATTTTTACAAGCGTATCTAATCTCTATTTCCCCTTCAAAGTTGAGACTAAGTAGGTAGCAAAAATTTTTAGTAATGTTGCATTTTTAACTGATGAAATATCATCTCAATAGTAAATACTGAAAACAGTAGCACGCCCTATTGAGGTAAATTTGATGATAAAAGAAGAAAAAATCTATAAATGCACACATTGTGGTAGTGAAAATATAGTTAAAAATGGAACAACAGTAAAAGGACAACAAAAATTTCATTGTAAAGATTGCCATTCCTACAGAACGCTTAATCCGATTTTAAAATATACACAAGAAAGGAAAGATGAAATTCTTAAAGCCTATGAAGAAAGAGCCAGCCTAAGAGGTGTTCATAGAATTTTCGGAATTAGTGTAACATCATTATTAGATTGGATAAAAAAAAGAGTGCAAATCTCCCGGATATAGCTGATACCCTTGTAAAATCAAAAGGTGATGATATTCTTGAACTCGATGAAATAATTGTAAAAGCTTTAGTGATTTATGGGGTAGCTATGAAATCGTATTTGATGAAGATAAATCAGTAGATAAAAAATTTGGAGAAACAGCTCATATAGAAAAATTTAACAATACTATAAGGCAAAGACTTGCCAGATATACGAGAAAATCTTTATCTTTTGCCAAATCTCAAGATTGTCATTATATCGTTACTAAACAATTTATTGTGAATTACAACTTATCAGTTACAACTTGAACACTACTAAAATTTTTTGTTACCTACTTAGTATTAAGGCTTAACCTGTATAACTCCCAAGAATCAGATGGTTGGTTAATGAAAATTTTTTTAATTTTGAAACACTATTAAGTGGTCAGTTATTATTTTCAATAATTAAAAGATAATGGGAGGAAAATTATGAGAAAAGGCAGTGCGAGAATATTAGTTTTGCTTGGTGTACTTATTCTGGTAGGGCTGGCATTTGTATTTTTTGCTGAATCCGGCTCAAATAAGGAAAATGCACCTAAAATCACCCAGGCAGCAAAGCATGACCAGGAAATGAATGTTGCTGAAATGGAAAAAAAAATGTACCTGGAAAAACTGGATAAGTTTAAGATGATGATTCTTAAATTTGAGCAAAGGGATATGACAAAGTTTAAGGAACAAACAGTAGTTCTCTTTGGTAAGTTAGCCATGCTCATTGACGGGACACCAAAACTAACAGAGGAAATGAAAAAAAATGTTCAGGAAAAAACTAAAGATGTAAAAAGAAGCGCTGAAAAAATTGCCCTGCTGGATAATGAAGCAAAAGTTGTTGATGAAATTAAAAAAGGCTTTAAATCCGCAAAAGAAGCTTTAATGCAGATTAAAAAAGGCTTAGAATGCGACAAGCCAATGCATAAAGACTTATGTAGCAATATTGAAAAAAGGGCAAATAAAATCCATGAAAAAGTAAAACAAATTAATACAAAAAATTACAAACACATGACAAAAGAAATTTTCATGGATTTCCAGTCCCTTTTAAGATATATATTTGTGCAAATGAGCAGGCCGGAGTTTGTAACACAGGTCCAGGCTGAAGATGAAGGCTTACAGGTCATCCAGGTTATGGACGACGCCGGGCTTGAGGTAAGTAAGACAGAAAAAGAAAAAGACAAGGATAAAGGCAACAAAGACAAAGATAAGGGTAAAGATAAGGATAAAGAAAAATGTGGTTGTGGCCACTAAAAACTTGTCGTACTTATACAAAAGCGCCGCACAAGTGCGGCGCTTTATTTTGAGCGGGTTATTATATAATAAATATGGTTAAATAATGACTAAAGAAGCCTGGCACTGTGAAACGTGATTCGTGAAACACAAGCGAAAAACGAGCCGCGCCGCGAAGTAATCTTTCGGGCAGTACATGTCAGTTTATCTAAGATGATTGAAGCCCGACAAAATTTATAAACAGTAATTTAAAAAGCAATGTCAAAATTAAGAAGACCAATAGTTCAAACAAGAAGAGATGCCTGGGTCGAAGTTGACCTTGGAAAAGTCGAGCATAACATAAAAGAGCTAAAACGTTTCACATCTTCAAAAACCAGGTTCATGGCCGTAGTAAAAGCAGATGCATACGGACATGGTTCAGATATGGCAGCATCAACGCTGATTGCCTCCGGAGTTGACGTATTAGGCGTGGCTTCCGTAGACGAGGGAATTCAGCTTAGAGACGCCGGAATCACCGCCCCAATCCTGGTCCTTGGCGCAACTCCCGGCTGGGCATTTGTTTCAGCTGTGGAAAAGGATATTCAACTCTCAATTTTTACACAGGACCATATTAATTCGTGTATTCACGCTTACAAAAGGCTTAATATAAAACCGGCTGTTCATATAAAAGTTGATACCGGCATGCATAGGATCGGAATTCCATATGACAAAGCGCCGGAATACATAAATGCAGTTTCTGAAGCGGACGGGGTTGAACTAAAGGGAATTTTTTCCCACCTTGCCTGTGCTGAAAACCGGGAAGTTACGCTTCAGCAGAAAAAATACTGGGATTGCCTTATAAAACAAATTCAAAACAGGGATAATTATATTCTGCACCTGGCAAATACTGCCGGTATGATCGGTTATGACCACATAAACTACGATATGGTACGTGCGGGGATTGGAATCTACGGCTTATACCCGGATTTGCAGCATGAAACACCTCAAAAACCTGACCTTAAGCAGGTAATGAGCTTAAAAGGAAGAATAACCTATATAAAAGAAGTTCCTGAAAACAGCGGTATAAGCTATGGTTACAGCTACATAACCGCTCAAGCAACAACAAAGATAGCAACAATCCCGGTCGGCTATGCTGACGGTGTTCCAAGAAACTTATCAAATAATATTTACGGTTTGATCAAAGGCCAAAAGATAAAGCAGGTCGGCACAATAACCATGGACCAGATGATGTTTGACGTTTCCGGGCTGGATAACGTCAATACCGGTGATATAATCACACTTCTCGGCAATGATAACGGGGAATTTATCTCGATTGACGACTGGGCAAACAAGCTGAACACAATTAATTACGAAATCACCTGCAGGCTCAGGGTCAGGCTTCCCAGGGTTTACACCAGAAACAGCTAGTGCACAGTTAAGTAAATTTTATAGAATCGTCATCCTGAGGCTTGCCGAAGGATCTCATTACCTGAGATCCTTCGGCCACCCCCCACCATGGGTGGGGTGGGCTCAGGATGACGGACAAAATTAATTTAACAGAGTACTAGTAAAAGTTAAAATTTGTAACAAGAAATACCAAGCTGAGCAAAAAACTAAAATAAATTGTTTTTATTATAATAGAGAACAATAAATATATTAGTGTGTGTTTATTATGAGCCGATATGTGAAACTGGAGGAAAACTTATGGTTAACTTAACAGCTCCCCCAACAAAAAGTCTTTTAAGCCCCCCACCACCAATAAAAAGCGAAACTAGCGGTAGTTTAGCATTTAGCGCACGCCCTACTGTTGGTCAAATGCTTTTAGGAAATAGCGGCGGCGGACCTGAAACATCAGGATCAGTTGCCGGCGGTTTTTCAGGTAGTGGCAATACCATAGCAGTAGCTTAACTTACATAATAAAAATTTATCGGCGAGGAGATTTTAATGAAAAAAGCAGATAATAAAGCTGCTGTATTTACCGTAGCAGGTCTAATTGTAATTTCCTGTATGTTTATAAATATAGTTAGCTTTACAGGACAGCAGAATATAGAGAATAATAATACTCACGTTATTTCTGCATTTGACGCTTAATATATAAAATTTGTCAAAAGAGCTGTAATTAAAAAGTATAGCTCTTTTAGTTTGTTAACTATCAGAGTTTTGTAGAGTATTGCTTTTTGAATCAGGATATTTTATATGGCTTTTTACTATTTCTCTTAAATTAGAAATTATTGAAGCCCATTCTTCTTTAGATTTACAGTTTTTATCAAGCCCGATTTCCCGCATGAATTCCTGAAAATCTTTAATTTGCTCTATAATTTCCGAGGGGTAGCTGCTCTGTTCGTTAGTGTTTTTTATGGCATTAATTCTTTCATCCATGCCTGTAATTTTTTCATTCATGCAGCCTCTTGCAACTTTTTGAAGATATTCAATATCCACATCAAAACCTATTGCCAGTTTTTCAAATGTTGCCAGCGTAGGGCTGATTTTTTTGTTTGTGCTGGGGTTGATCCCTTTGATTAATTGATTTAAGTAAGAGTGGCTTATTCCGCACTTTGCCGAAATCTCTCTTTCAGACATTTTAAGTTCTTTTAGTTTCTTTTTTAAAAATTTACCTAAATAATTCATTGATTTTTCTTTCTAAACAACAATAAAGCTATTCATTAATAACTTTAAATTTACCGATACTTAGCAAAATATTAAAAATTGATTTTTTATATTTTTTAAATGTATATTCTATATAAAATTAAGTCAATAAGATTTACTTAAATTATAAATTTATATGTATTTATATACAATAAATATGCTTAATTTGTATAAACCTGTGTCAATATTCATCTAAATTGTTAATTTTTTTCACAAAATCTTTAATTATTTGTTTTTCTTCATTGTTTTTTGATAAAGAAATATACTTTTCAAAGGATTTTATGGCATCTTTATAATTTCCCTGCTCAGTATAAATCAAGGCAAGATTTAAATAAGCCGGAGTATATTCATAATTATTTTTAATTGCCTGTTTGTAGTTTTCTATTGCTTTATCGTATTTAGCCTTTTCTTCATAGGCTTTTGCCAGGTTGAAATAGTAATATCCTTTTGTATCATTATTTTCTTTGAGTAATTGAGCTACTCGTAGGCCTATGTTTTTTGTAACTGTTTCTTTTTCACCGAGTTGTTCTATATTTCTAAGTGTAGTCATTCTTTTATAGTTAAAAAAGTCCATACTTTCAACCGGTTCATAAATTTTATCTTTTTCGATGCTGTTTAAAGTAATGCCTTTTTTATAATATTTTGCTTTGCCGGATGCCTGGCCCGGAAAAAAGAATAAGCTTAACCCCAATAAAATGATAAAAAACTTAGGACCTGTGTTTTTCATAGTTTAAGTACTCCTCAAAACAACTTACTTAACTAAATAGGTTAATAAATAAAAGCTTTGAGTTTTATTACCCTACAAACCTATAAGTGAGTATTAAAATAAATAAAAAAAATAATCCGGTCGTGATAAACTTGGAATAGAAAATTTCCGAAGAAATGTGCTGTAAATGGATTTTAAAGAAGCTATAGAGCTTATATGGAAAAATAGAAAATATAAAACAACTTCTGAGAAAGAAGCTGTAAGCCATCTCAACGAGGAAGTTGCAGAAAGCCTGAGCGCGCTTTTAAGAGGTGATAAGGAAAAAGCACAGGCAGAGCTTGAAGATGCTTTATCATGTCTGTTAATAGCTTTTAAGACATTAGGTATAAACCCTGAAGAAGCAATTCACAGGCAGGTTAGTAAGATGAAAGAACAACCTGACAGGGTTATGCATATTTATTCTGACCGGGTTGAAATCAGGGTTAATGGTGAAATTAAAGGAGGTTGGTCAATTTGGAGCGCTGATGACCTGAGGGAAGTCGAGAAAATGGCCAGGGAATTTAATTGTGAAGTCATAAAAGAAGACCAGAGCCTGCAATTAGTGCTGGAAATACCTGAAAATGCAGCAGAAAACAAGATTAAATAAATACATAGCCTCCTGCGGGGAAATTTCAAGAAGGGATGCTGATGGGCTTATCAAGTCAGGAGTTGTAAAAGTCAATGACAAAATCGTTGATACACCCGGCATGTCAATAACCGGACAGGATGTTGTTAAAATCAGGGGAAATATTATTAAACCTGAAAAAAAAGAATACGTGATTTTCAATAAACCGCCCGGTTACATAACAAGCAGGGATGATGAGAAAAAAAGAAAAACAATTTATGATATCCTGCCGGAAAAATTTAAAAAACTAAACCCGGCCGGCCGCCTGGATAAAGATTCAACCGGGCTGTTGATACTTACTAATGACGGGGAGTTGATACAAAAACTTACCCACCCTAAAAAGCAGGTCCCGAAGGTATATAGGGTGGTTGTCGAGGGTAAAATTAAAGAACAGGAGCTAATAAAGCTAAGCAGGGGTATAGAGATTGAGCGGGGTAAAGTTGCATACGCTGAGTCAATTATCCTTGATTATTCAAATTCACAGACCACGCTTGCAATGACCCTATTTCAAGGGTATAACCGCCAGATTAGAAGAATGCTCGATAAAATCGGGCACCCTGTAGTTTCCCTTAAGAGGGTTGCTCATGCCTGTATTGAACTTGGGGGGTTAGACAGGGGGAAATTTAAGTATATGAATAAAAAAGAGGTTCAGGACTTAAATAATTACCTGAATAAGAGCCTTATATCCGGGAATTAAAGGTTATTGAATTCATACTGATGCCCCCGCCTTGCAATGGCGAATCACGTCATTTTATAACGCTGCTGCCAAATTAATTTGTCGAAATAAATATAAGAAGTTTAAAATACTAATAAGTTAATATGTCCGGGTTAAAGTTATGAAAAAAAGACACGGGGAAATTACAAGTGCGGTTTTGTGCTTTGCAATGGGGATCCAGGTCTTTATGGCAAGTATTATGTTTGGGGGGCTTGAAACAAAGCTGATTTATTACCCCGTAGATAAAAATATTAAGAATATCTGGATAGACCTGGACCAAAACATCCAGGATACCTACTTTTTTTCACGAGACGGGGTAAAACTTAACGGCTGGTATGTAAAAGCAAAAGAAAATAAACCGACAATAATTTACTGCCACGGACAGGGAGAAAATATCAGCTTGTGGCAGGATGTAATAAAGCTGCTTAACGATAACGGATACGGTGTTTTCCTGCTGGAATACCGCGGTCATGGCAGGAGTTGCGGAAAGCCGTTTGAATCAGGGCTGTACATGGACCTTGAGTCAGCGATAAAATACCTGAAAGTGTATGAAAAAGTGAATGAAGAGGATATTATCCTCTGGGGAAGATCGCTTGGCGGGGCAATAGTGGCTGACGTTGCTTCCAGGAATAGTTACAGGGCTGTAATTCTTGAAAGCACATTTACTAACATAAGGGAAGAAGCCCTGCATTTAACCTCAACCGGGATCCTGGAAAACAAACTTAACTTCTGGAAGTGGATATCAGGCTTATTTGTAAAGCTAATGCCCATGACGCAGAAATTTGAGACAGAAAAAAAAATCCATAAGATAAAATCCCCGCTATTAATCGGGCATTCAATCAATGATGTAACTGTGCCTGTTGAGATGTCCTATAGATTAAAAGCTTTAAACGCTTCAGCAAAGCTGTTTATCTCAGAAAAAGGGTGCCATCATAACAGTGAGTGGTTTTTCCCGGAAGTTATAAATTTCCTGGAAAGCCTTGAATCAGGGACTAAACAAGGTCAGGACGCAGTTTCTCTGCCTCTTTCAAGTAAACATGCTTAATCTTTTCTTTAGCTTTTAAGGTATTAAAGGTAATCATAACCCTTATACATTTAGGTATACTGCCGGGAACCGGGATTTCACTTGTGCAAATCATAGGTACATCGTCCCAACCCAGGTTTACCCTCGCGGATTTTGCCGGGAACTCAGCATTAAGATCCGGAGTCAGTGTAAAAATGACTGAGACTATATCATTATTAACGATTTCATTGGCTTTTATCATTGTATTTAGTAATTCAAGGGTTGCTGTATCTATGGACTCAACATTGTTGGCCTCAACAGTGATAGCCCCCCGAATTGCTCTTACTAACGGAAATTCCTGCATATGGGCTTCCTTTCTTTCCCATAATTTTATCATGATTTATTAATCCTCATACAAACAGAAAGAACCCGTTATTAAACCAGGTTCTTTCTGTTATAAAAAATTAAGTTATAATTGATTAAGCAAGCATATTTTGTTTTGGCTGGTTTTGAGCTCCAATCAGCTCTGCAATTTTTTGAGTCTCTTCTTTGGAAATTTCTTTATCTTCAAGAGCTTTTGTTAGTGCAGCTACAAGTTTTGTATAATTGTTTTTTAAACCATTATTTTCTTGTTTTAAAGTTTGATTTTCCTGTGTAACAGCTGCGAATAAAGCCGGGTTAACCTGTTGATTCAGATCATTATTTCCTCCGACAGCTGGTTGATATTGCGGTTGAGCTACTGCAGGATTTAACCTGGGATCAAATGTAGTTCCGTTCATAAATTTCTCTCCTCTTAAAATTTAAAACCTCTAAATTAACTCACACATTTTAAAATTTTTCTTATTAATATAAAGACTAAAAAAGGATTAAAATTGCTAAATTTATAAAAACAAAATTATGTTTCAAGAGCTGAATTTTCAAATTTAGTTTAAAAATTTATAAAAAGAAAATATTTAGTATTTTTTAAGTAAATTTTTAAAATATATTTAATATATAAAAATTTTTTGTAAAATAATGTAAACAAAAGTATATGGAAGTTTTTAAAAGTACCCGGTTTTTATCCAAAAATAAATCAAAAATATCCTTTTGTAATGACAGTGTATATTTTTGGACATATAATTATTTAAAACAATAAAATATCTTATAAAAAAGGAATTAAACATGGATGAATGCTGTTTAAAAATCGCTGTACCCAATAAAGGCAGGCTTTATGAGGATACAATAGACCTGTTTCGCAGGGCAGGGTTGTCAATAACCAAAAACGACAGAAAACTCTATGCAACGACCCAGGACGGGAATTATACCCTGATATTTGTCAGAGCGCAGGATATACCGAGCTTTGTAAGCGATGGTGTAATGGATATGGGGGTTACAGGGCAAGATATAGTGGCAGAAAGCGATGTTCCTGTTGATGAAGTGCTGGAACTGAACTTTGGCGGGTGCAAGATGGTGGTTGCAGCCAGGGAAGATTCCTCTGTAAACAGGGCCGAAGACCTCCCTGACAATGTTAAGATAGCAACGTCCTTTCCTACCATAACCAAAAAGTATTTTGAAAAGTTAAATAAAAAGGTTCACATCATAGAAGTCTGCGGTGCAACTGAAATTACCCCTAAACTGGGGCTTTCAGATGTCATAGTGGATATAACCTCAAGCGGGTCGACATTACAGACTAATAACCTTAAGGTTATCGCTCAAATAATGACTTCCAAGGCTACAATAATAACAAAACCAGGACTTAGAGAGCAGGAGCAGGCAAAACTGGAATCCTTTATCAGGGCTATAAAATCTGCACTGGACGCTGAAGAAAAAAAATACCTCATGGCAAATATTCCTAAAAATATTCTTGGGGATGTTAAAAGTATTCTGCCCGGCTTAAAGTCCCCTACAATTGTAAGTTTGCTGGATAATGACGAAGAAGTGGCAATTCACGTTGTGGTAAGCAAGAAAAATATTTATGAGAATATTGACCGCTTAAAGCAGTTAGGCGCAACCGGTATTTTAATTATGACCGTTGACCAGATGGTCCCATAGGGACTTAATTGCAAATTTTGCCGGCTAACATAGATATATGAGTTGCAAGAGGATGGCGAGGTGAGATATTTCTAATGTTTTTTAAGTAGGTAATAAAAAATTTTGGCAGTGGTATTTTTTGACGTGGCGTCATTTGCGAAGCAGGAGTAAAAAAACGGAAACGATTTAGTTTTTGATGCGAAGCAGGTGTTCGCGAGAA
>JANQEB010000097.1 GCA_028278605.1 Candidatus Gastranaerophilales bacterium | reverse complement strand
AAGGGCGGGAGTGCGCGGCAGCGGGAGCTAACGCAGTAGCTCATTCATGGTGGGGATTTTTGAAAAATTTTTAAAATTATACTAAGCTATAATTCATTTTTAGCTAACCCGTCATTGGGGTTAATTAATCACTACTAAAATAATAAATTCTTTATTAAAATTTGTTATTTTGCCGGGGTAATAACTTAAAATTGAAATTAAATAAAAGCAGTGAGGTACTTTTTTATCTATGATAGATTTTAATAAACTGACCGAGCAAACCAGAAACACTGTTCTTGCCGCTCAGGAAGTCATGTTACGCTTTAAAAACCCGCAACTTCTTCCTGAACACTTATTTATAGCCATGCTTGAGGATGAAAACGGCTTTGCGGTAGAAGTTTTAAACAAAATCAAAGTAGACATAAATATTATAAAAGAAAAAGTAGAGAAGGTCCTTGCCCAGAAACCGCAAATGGCTCATGCAGTAGCCCCTGAGCAGATTTATATAAGTCTTGAGCTGAAAAAAATCTTTGACCAGGCAGAAGAAGAGGCAAAAAGACTGAAAGACAGTTATTTAACCATAGGCCACCTTCTGCTTGCTATCAGTTCAAACCGTTCAACTGACCTGGGCAGGATTTTTGAGGAGAGCGGAGTTACAAAAGAGGCTTTATACGGTGCTTTAAAAGAAATCAGAGGATCTTCAACCGTGGACTCCCCGGAAGCTGAAAAGACCTACCAGGCCTTAAAGAAATACAGTGTGGACTTAACAGAACTGGCAAGAAAAGGCAAGCTTGACCCGGTAATTGGCAGGGATTCCGAAATAAGGCGGACGATTCAGGTATTAAACAGGCGTACAAAAAATAATCCTGTGCTTATAGGCGAACCAGGCGTAGGTAAAACCGCTATAGCAGAAGGACTTGCTCTTAGAATAGTCAGGGAAGACGTGCCTGAAGGACTAAAAGGCACAAAACTGATTTCGCTTGATATGGGGGCAATAGTTGCCGGTGCCAAGTTCCGCGGGGAATTTGAGGAGCGCTTAAAAGCTGTGCTTAAAGAGGTTCAGGAGAGCGAAGGCGAGATAATTATGTTCATTGATGAGCTTCACAATGTTGTTGGGGCAGGATCAACTGAGGGATCAATGGATGCGGGCAATTTATTAAAGCCATTGCTTGCCAGAGGGGCCTTAAGGTGCATCGGAGCAACCACAATTAATGAATACAGGAAATATATAGAAAAAGACCCTGCGCTGGAAAGGCGTTTTCAGCCTGTGATGATTGATGAACCCTCTGTTGAGGATACTATAAGCATCCTGCGAGGCTTAAAAGAGCGCTATGAAGTTCATCATGGGGTCAGGATAAAAGATTCCGCGCTGATAGCTGCCGCAAAGCTTTCTGACAGGTATATTACCGACAGGTTCCTTCCTGATAAGGCGATTGACCTTATAGACGAAGCTGCTTCGTCTTTAAGAATCGAGATTGACAGCATGCCGTCAGTGATTGACTCCCTTGAGAGGCAGAAAACCCAGCTGGAAATTGAAAGAGAAGCCTTAAAAAAAGAAACAGACCCGGCATGTGTTGAAAAGGTCAAGACCCTTGATGCTCAGATAGGCGAGCTTCAGGCAAGGATTGACGAGTTAAAAGGCCGCTGGGAAAAGGAAAAAGGCGCGATTTCTTCTATCAGGGATATTAAAGAAGAGATTGAAAACACAAAACAGCAGATAGAAGAGGCTGAAAGAGAAGCTGACCTTGCAAAAGCAGCAGAACTTAAGTATGGGAAGCTTATTGAACTGGATAAAAGTCTTGCCCGGGCTGAGGAAACTCTTGCTCATAAGGACGAAAACACCATGCTTAAAGAAGAAATAGACGAAGAAGACATAGCGCAGGTAGTTGCAAGATGGACGGGGATTCCTGTAAACCGCCTTATTGAGAGCGAAATCCAGAAACTTCTGAGGATGGAAGATGAACTGCATAAAAAAGTGGTTGGCCAGGAAGAAGCTGTAACTGTAGTTTCTGAAGCGGTAAGACGAGCAAGGGCAGGGTTAAAAGACCCTAACAGGCCGGTTGGTTCATTTATATTCCTTGGTCCTACCGGTGTTGGCAAGACTGAGTTGGCTAAAGCGCTTGCAGCGTTTTTATTTAACGATGAAAACGCTCTTATCAGAATTGATATGACTGAATACATGGAAAAGCATGCCGTTGCCCGTTTAATCGGCGCGCCTCCCGGTTATGTGGGTTACGAGGAGGGCGGGCAGCTTACAGAGCAGGTAAGAAGAAAGCCCTACAGCGTTATTCTGTTTGATGAAATTGAAAAAGCCCATGGCGACGTGTTTAACATAATGCTTCAGATACTTGATGACGGGCGCCTCACTGATTCCAGGGGGCGGACCGTGGACTTTAAAAACACTGTCATTGTGATGACCAGCAACATAGGAAGCCACATAATCCTTGAAAGTACGCTTGCTTTAGTCCCGTCAGACGGCTTTGATTCCACTAAGAAACGGGTTATGGAGCTTATGAAACAGCACTTTAAGCCTGAATTCCTTAACAGGATTGATGATATTGTATTCTTTAAGGGGCTTTCATTACAGCAGCTTGAAAAAATTGTTGATATACAGGTCGGAAACCTCGAAAAGCTTCTTGCTGAGCGAGATATTGAGCTTGACCTTTCGCAGGAAGCTAAAGAAATCCTTGCTACAAGGGGATACAACCCGGCTTATGGGGCAAGGCCCCTAAAGAGAGTGATTCGTCATGATATAGAAAACCCTCTTTCCAACAAAATATTGCAAGGGGAGTTTGCTGACGGGGATAAGGTTCTGATTGACGTGGAAAATGACGAGCTGACCTTTAAAAAAGCCTAATGCACAGTTAAATAAAATTTGTCTAAGAGGATGTCTGAAAAGTTCTTAATAATTCCCGGACTGCCTTGCAATTACGTCATTGCAAGCGAAGCAATCCATCACCAAGTAGACTCAAGTGGATTGCTTCGTCGTTTCACTCCTCGCAATGAAAATGAGTTACAACAGGACTTACGCAGTTAGCCCTAAAGCCAGAAATAATCTCAAAGATTTTTTGAAAAGTGCTAGAGAAGTCAATTAGCTTGGTTTTTGGTCTCATTTAATTACCTCAAAAGGGCTGAATTTCATAGTTTAAGCCTTCAAATTTGAACATATTCTTGATAAAAATCCCTTGTTTTAGAGTAATTTTTGGTGAATATGAAAATCTAAAACTCTTGCCAAATCACTTCTCTAGGGATATTCAATTAAAAAGTTCTCTTTAATTGGGCTTTTTGGAATTTTGCGTAAGTCCTGTTACAAAAACGAAAACTAAATCGTTTCCGTTTTTTTACTCCTGCTTCGCAAATGACGCCACGTCAAAAAATACCACT
>JANQEB010000240.1 GCA_028278605.1 Candidatus Gastranaerophilales bacterium | reverse complement strand
AATCAGCTTTTAGGCAAAGGTTGGGTACAGTCTTTATCCGTTCAAACTTTACTACTAACTTCTTAAGTTTATCTAAAATTAATCATACAAGGTTGGGTTTACACCCAACCTTATTTGTTTTTATCATATGGATATCTCCGTATTTTCGTTTGGTAGTGGTAATATTGTAAGAGGCCTGTCTGGCTAAAAACAGGGAAACACAGGTAATGATTTAAGGGCTCGCTTAAGGACTGCGATGTTAAAGCCTGCTTAAAATACCGTTTAGGGCAAGTTTAATATGGGCATAATTTAGCCCACCCTGCATATAAGCCACGTATGGTTCCCTAAGAGGCCCGTCAGCTGAGAGCTCTATGGTTGAGCCTTCTATGAAAGTCCCTGCTGCCATTATGATTTCATCTTCATAGCCGGGCACTGAGTCAGGAACAGGTGTAAGATAAGAATCCACAGGGCTGTAATGCTGGACAGCCTTGCAAAATTCCATTAACGTTTCCCGCTCATTAAACACTATGGCCTGGATTATATCTGTTCTGACTTCGTCAGGAAGCGGCATTGTCTTTAAACCCCGGTCATGAAATACCTGAGAAACCAGGACTGAGCCTCTTAGCGCATCATGTACAATACCAGGCGCCATAAATAACCCCTGCAAAATCAACCTTGACTGGTTAAGCATTGCCCCGCCTTTAGCTCCGATTCCCGGTGCTGTCAGGCGGTCAGCTGCCAGGTCAACAAACTTTTTCCTGCCGGCAATGTAACCGCCGGTCTCTACGATTCCACCGCCCGGGTTTTTTATTAATGAGCCTGCGATTAAGTCTGCTCCAACATCAGTTGGCTCAAGAGCCTCAGTGAATTCGCCGTAACAGTTGTCCACAAAGCAAATACATTCAGGATTTTTCTTTTTTACTATTTGTATAATCTCAGCTATATTCTCAATATCAAGTGGTTTTCTCAGGCTGTAACCCCTTGAGCGTTGAATAAATGCCATGGCCGTTGTTTCATCAATCGTGTTTTCGAGCGATTCAAGGTCAACCTCGGTATTGTTTACAAGGGGGACTTCATTATAGCTGACCCCATGGCCTTTTAGCGAGGATTTCTCATTACCTCTCAGGCCAATTACTTCTTCCAGGGTATCATAAGGTCTTCCCGCTACAGAAACAAGCTTATCACCATGCCTGAGAAGCCCAAAAAACACGCAGGCAAGGGCATGGGTTCCTGAGACAAAGTGGTTTCTTACTATTGCAGCTTCGCAGTTAAACACCCGGGCGTAAATCCTGTCTATGATTTCTCGTCCCAGGTCATCATGGCCGTAACCGCTTACTGTATAGAAATGTTGTTCTCCAACACGATTGTCCTGAAATGCCCGTAAGACTTTTTCCTGGTTCAGGTCTCTTATAAGCTCCATTTCACGGAAAATCTCCGTAACTTTTTTTTCTGCCCTGTTTACTAACAGGCTTTTATCAAAATTTTGCATTGATTTTCCTCATGCCGGCCGTTATTTTTGGAATAAAGATTGCTTTGAAATTCGTTTCTTTTTTATTATATTTCAAATTTTACTTGAAGCTAAAAAAAAGTTTCTCCAAAAAAATGGAGAAACTACGGCAAATACGGCATTCAATCTGAATGACGAAAATATTGCCGAATTGTTCCGCTAAAACTTAATATTATTCTCATACTTGGTTTTAATATAGTAACCGGGGTTATCTTCAGGTAATTGGAAGCTGCCCTGAGCATTAGAAAGCCGTAAAAATACTGCTGCCAGTTCACTTTTGTACACTATTTCCCAATCAGGATTAGTTTTTAGTTTGTTATAGGCGTCAGTATCCGCTTCCAGAAGGAAAATATCATGATGGTACTTATTTAAAATTTCATCCTGGTTTTTGTTAAACAGGGTAAAGTCAACAACATCAAGGTAAGACCGGGTTTCATATGTTTCTTCAAAGCGCCCGTCAATTGAAACATAGTTTTGCGGGTAGAGTTTCCACATTGCATAACTGCCCCAGTTAAAAGGAACAAATAAATTGCCGGATATATTGTTTTTCCTGATAAATTCTATTGCCTTTACAGGATAACCCTCCAGGTTAACCACTACCGGCGTTGAACAGATAATATAGACTGATGTGATGATTAAAAAGAAATACACCCCGTATTCCCTTGCAAAAAGCATTTTTTCAAGAGTTTCCCGCCGGAATAAACCGGAAATTTTTTGTTCAGTTTTACCAATTGTAGCTTCTAAAAACGCAATAAAATGCCGGTAACCATAACATGCAGCAATGATTGCAAAGAAAACAGAGTGCCTTTCGTGCTTCATAGCAAGGTAAAATGTTACAAAAATAGCTACAAATTCAACTTTATCAATATTAAACTGCTTTTTAAACATCCTATACCCATAACCGGCAAGCAAAAATAAAATTAATACCTTAAACCCAAGCCCTGCATAGAAACTTTCAAGGGGATTAAATGCTTCCCATTCAGTTATATATGGCCTATTCATAGTCGTTGCATGCAAAATGTAAGACCAGTACTTGATCCCATAAGGGTTAATAAGGGTTACAGGTATGCTTAACCCCAGAATCATAAGATATTTAGAGATATTTTGCCTGTTTAAAAGTTCCCCAATTATATAAAACACTATAAGCCCAAATCCTGCAAGAAATCCGCCGTGCAAATTTGCCCATAAAAGCATGGTTACGGGAAAAATCCAGATTAACCCGGTTTCACCCCGCCTTATCTTTTCCAGAAGGTACACCCACAGCGTGAAAAACAGGTATGTAAAGCTCTGGCATCTCAGAGTAGAGCTTAAACCGGCATGAAAACCTATCAATACCACCAGGTAATAGCTTATTCTCAGCTTGTTTTCCGGGGAAATCAGCTGGTTGGTTTTATAAATCAAAAATAAAATCAAAAAAGTTATCAACACCTGCAGGACTATTAGCCCGTAATCCCCAAAAACATTTCCCAGGTAGTAAAAAATCACCCCCGAAAGCCATTCATGGTCAATCCACATTTCTTTTTTAGGCAAGTAAGAAAAAATATCATTGTATGTAACCCGGCCAAGCTGTGAAAAAATTTTGCCGACTGACATACGATGCCATAAATCAGGGTCAGCATCGTTTTTTATGACCATTAAAATGTAAGAAAACATTAAAAGCGTTGAAAAAAAGGCTGTTTTTCTTAAAAAATTAAAGATTTTATTTACAGTCATAACTCACTCAGGGTTCTTTAAGTTTAATTATACCTGATGGGAGCTATCCAACAAGGTCTCGAATCTTTAAAAATTCTCTATATAAATTTTTTGTGCTTCAAGCCAGTTTTCAAGGGATGATTTGTTTATATTGCTTTCATGCAAGTAAAAAGCGAGAAACTGTAACCGCTCTGAAATATCATGTCTTGCGTGTTCCCAATTTGCAATCGCGTCCCCGTTTCCTGCTTTATACATTAAGTAAGCTTCTTCCTCAATTTTATTTTCCAGGGCTTCCTCTCTTATAGCTTCAAGCCAGTCTTCATTGCTATTTTCCGGTAAATTGGAATTTTTTCTGTCCAAGTATTTATAATATGCCCTTTTTTGAACTCTATCCCAAAAATTTTCAGTCATTAGCCTACCCCCTGAGGTTTTTTTTTAAAAATTTAAACTCATTGCGGTATAAACACATTTTAACAGTGCGTTTAAAATTTAAATTATCAGGAAGTTTTAAACTTTTTGTCCCACAACACGGCTAATTTTAGCACTTTTAGCTTAATCATGTTGTCCAGTAAATTAATTGGCAGTGGTATTTTTTGACGTGGCGTCATTGCGAGGAGTGAAACGACGAAGCAATCCACTTGAGTCTACCTGGTGATGGATTGCTTCGCCCGCCCCGCCCATGGCGGGTACTGGGCTCGCAATGACAAATCACGTATTTTTATACCACTGCCAAAAATTTTTTAAAAATCCCCACCACTCCAGCCTGCTTAGTAATTTTGTTTTTGACCCAAAATCAAATAATGCTACTGCTATTATAATTTCTCAGTTGGTTTGAGAACTATTCTTTTTCAAATTTTATTTTATAGCCCAAAATATCTGCAATAATAAGCACTTCGCTAAATGGCATGGTGCCATTTTTTATTTTAAGTGAAAGATTAGACGGTAAATAGTTTTTCTCCAATCTTTTACCAAGCTCAATAGCTAAGTCTTTTTGCATTATTTTTTCTTTAACAAGCAAAATTTTTATTTGCTCTGTTACCCTTTCTCTAGTCATATGAGTATTTTATATTTAATTTAATCTATTGACAATTAAGTGTAATTAAACTATATTTAATTTTAATTAAACTAATTTAATGAATATAAAAATAAATTAGTTTGGTTTAATTGAATTTACATTTTTAACAAAAGGAGCAAAAAATGAAAAAGTCAAACAAAATTAAAAAGTTAGTAGAAGATCAGAATAAAAAAATATTTAGACAGCTGGAAATGCAAGATGAGCAAAATAAATATTTGCTTGAAGCATTAGTTGCAAACCAAAGTCATAATTATTTTATGATGAAAACTATTTATGATACTAACAAATTATTGAAAAAATAATTTCCCTTGCATTATCAACCTACCCAACTAATATTGCTCAATTGTTTATCCCCGAATGGTTAATTAAAAATTTTTGCTCAAATACTAAAATTACAAAAAGTATATAAATTAAAAATCAAATTTTAATATAAAAAATAACTTTTTATATTAAATAAAGGTGTTCGGGGTAATGAAAGATAAAAGAAAGGAGTAAAAAAATGGATGAATATAGTGAAATAAGAGATTTAGAAGACAAACTGACTGATCTTCAGGAAGAAGTTAACAGAAAAGGGACTTCTTTAAAAAGAAAATATTTTAAAGGTGAGATACCTGATGCAAAAGTTCCAATTTGTGATGGAGGTTGTATTGCAGTTAGTCCATTACCTCCGTGTGCCGGATGTTGTATTAAAAAAAGCCCTGCCAGTTAAGTATTAACCACCATTTAAAAACCGATTTACCCCGAATCGCCTTATTTTATGTGAGATGAAAAAGGAAGCAAAAATGAGTGAAGATATTTTTAAAAAATTCCCTAATTTAAAACCCACTACAAGATTAATCAAAATGAAAAATTGCTGCGCCGCTTTAAACAGGCATACAGGAGAATATATTATTTTAACACCTGATTCTGCAGCAGTTTTAGCGATGTGTAACGGTGGAATTTCAATTAAAAAGATTATTCAGATTATTAATGAAAATATTTATAAAGAGGATTCCCTGCAAACTATAGAAGATTTAGTGTTTACAACCCTGGAAAAAAATTCAGGATATTTTTTTCTTGAAAGTGAAGCTGTAAATACTTCCTGGAGATACAATCCCGCTGATTTTATTTATGATCCTGAAAAAAAACCGCAGGATATTTTACTACCTCTTGAAAAACCTTTGCAAATGACGTTGGTTTTAACTAATGAATGCAATTTTGAATGTATTTATTGTTTCAGATCAGCAAAAGATAAATGGGAAAATGAATTAAGCCTGCAAGAAATTTATGACCTGATTGACCAGGCAGCAGATATGGGTTTGAAATATTGTTCTTTAACCGGTGGTGAGCCTACTATGCATCCTTATTTTGAAGACGTGGTAATCAGGTTTTTAGAAAAGGATATTTATCCATATATTAGCAGTAACGGGATATTTGTAACAAAAAAAATGTTGAAAAAACTAAAAGATGCAGGGCTTGAAACTTTCCAGTTTAGTCTTGATTCCTGTGATGATGATATTTTTGATGTTATGGTAGGCAAAAAAAACTTGCTATATAAAGTCCTGGATTCAATAAAAACAGCGAAAGAATTAGGATATGAAGTCAGAATAAAAGGCGTGCTAACTGAATTAAACGCAAAATCAATAGAAAAATTGTATGAAGTATGCGCAGAACTTGAAGTAGACAGTGTATTTTTTGAGGAATTTTCTCCCGGACTTGACGGAAGAGGCAATAAGGAGCTTATTGTATCGGAAGAAACCGCACTATACATTGAAAAACTATCTCTTAAATGTGCTGAAAAATACAAAGACAAAACTTATATAATTCCCTTTGAAAAGTCGCAAAAGTGGAAAACCGCTGATGATATTATATATTGCGGAGGGTTATACACCTCTTTTATAGTTCAATCTGACGGAACTGTCGGAGTTTGCGAACAGGCAAACCACGAAAAACTGCGTTTTGGTAATATTAGGGATAAAAAACTGGGTCAGATATGGAATTCCCCTGAAGTAATAAAGTTTTTAAATCCTGATAAAAAATTATTAAGTCAACCTTGCAGGGACTGTGAGTATTTTGATAAGTGCAGGTCAGGTTGTTATAATTTTTCTCTGCAATTTTCCGAAGACTTATTTGATCCTGACCCGAGATGCTGGCAAGTAAATCTTGAAGAAAAAGACCCTTTAAAACTGAATAAAAAGTTAGTTGCCTCAAGCTTATAATTTTATGCATCAATCCGGAATAAATTTCACCTTGTTATTACAGGACAAACCACCGCAGAAATAATTCACTCAAATGCTGGCGGTACAAAAAAACATGCCTTAAAAACATTGGAAAAACTCGCCTGAAGGATACAGGCTCTATCCAATTATGGCAAAAAAGCAAAAGTTGTTGCTTTAAAGTCTAATATGGGTTGAATTATAATGGACTTTGATACAATAATTTTCAATACCCGAAACAACAAATTACACACAAGCTAAAAAATGCGCTTTCAGAAAATCTCCAAAATTCAATCATAACAAACCATGCGCCTGTAGCTCAGTTGGATAGAGTGACGGTCTCCGAAGCCGTAGGTCATCGGTTCAAATCCGATCAGGCGCATTGCTTTTTAGCTTTTTTAAAATTCACGTGGTGCGGATATGGTGCGTAATTCTGATTTAGAGTGAGCATCAATATACGTTTATGAGTGTTTAAACTTGTTAAGATTTTACCAGTCTAAGCATTGGTCTGCCTTGAGGAATTTCCCTTGGTCTGTATGAATCCAATGCTTCAACAGCCTCTAATTTTCTCTCTGGTACAGGATGAGAGTAGCGCATGGTAGTGTCTATACAGCTATGTCCTAATATTTCCTTGACCACAACAAGGTCAATGCCAGCTGATACCATCCTTGTAGCGGCGGTATGCCGGAGGTCATGAAAGACTAAACCCTCTATCTCAGCAGCTTTCAGTAGAGAATCAAAGCTACCCTTAACGTCATAGTAAGGCTGTTTGGTAACAGGGTTAGCAAATACATATCTTGAAACCCTGTTAAGATACAGTAATTGTAGTTCTCTTTTTAAGGTTGGGCTGATGGGTATGTTCCTGTCCAGCCCGGTTTTTGTTTTCGTAACTGTAATAAAGCCTCTTCTTATGTCTACTCTATCCCAAGTTAGGTTAAGTATTTCGCCTTTTCTCATTCCCGTATGTAGGGCGCATATCAAAATAGGTTTCATATAGGTAAGCCTGTCTTCGCATTTAGAAATTAATCTTTCCTCTTCATCAGACTGTAAGAATCTTTCACGCCTTGAATCTTCCCTCAAAGGTTTTACTTGCCTAGATAAGCAGGGATTTTTATCCAGCCATTCATTATCAACAGCAATATTTAACATCTTTCTAAGGATAGCGGTTTCTCTATTAATGCTTGAGTTTTTAACAGGTTTCTTTTTGGGGGATAGACTTCCTTTCCTGTGCAAGCGGTAACGCTCTATCAAGATTGGAGTTATTTCTTTTAATTTTTTATTCTGAAAAAAATTAAGTAAGCTGTTTACTCTACACTGCTCTCTTTCCCAACCTGCCCTATTAGCCATGGCATATTCATTGTATGCCTTCACAAGCTCCTGAAAAAGCATTTCCCCTCTGTTTTCTGCTAGGCTATATCTTCCTTGAAGGAGTTCAGCACGGAATATAGCCTCTGCCTTTTTAGCATCAGCTTTCGAAGTTGCTTCCGGGATCGCCCTATGGTATCGCTTATCCTTAATAGTTACAAGCATATACCAAATATTTCCTCTTAAATAAACAGTCATAGTCTAACTATCACCTGCCCCTTCATCGGGAATATATTTAAGAATATCACCCGGAATTACACCAAGAGTTTTGCATATCTTGTTCAAGACCGTATAATCTGCACTTTGTGTTTTATTCTTGGCGAATGCGTGTAGTGTAGCGTACCTTATATCAGCTAATTCAGCTAACTGTTTGATATTCATTTCTTTTTCTGCGAGTATAACCAGTAGTTTATTTTTAATCATGTTTAACCAACCTTAATCACTATTAATATTTATTAGTATATTTTATACGCTTAAAAGTATATTGTGAATTGATAATAGTACATTGTTTTAAATTTGTAAAGGATTAATTTTTTTGAAAAATATAGAGGATTATTTAATAACTAACTTTTCTGAAGACAGCTTTGTTTTCGTTGATACCAATGAAGAAGCGGAAAAGCTAAAAGAGCAAGGGATTGATTCTTTTTATATAGTAGGTGCATCCAATGTTTCAGAAGAAGACCTCAAAATTAAAATAGCTGAAGCAGTAAAAGAAATCATTGAGACACAAGTAACAGCTTGTCCAGAAGAAATTATTCTCTTTGGAAAACAATTATCAAAGTATGATTTTACAGGTCATGTAAAGAAGGAGATCGAGGTACCAGAGGATTTTGAAGAAAGGGACTTAGAATTAATTAATCTAATGTCAGAAGGACTCTCAGATAGTAGCCCTACTCGACCTAAAAAGATAGATGTCTCAAAGGAAATAAGCATCGGGCTTTTTGAAAGTTCTTTTTTTACAGTAAAAATACCTGGAGAAAAAATTATTGAATTAGTTGCTAACTATTATTATGAAGAATACGCAAGTATATTAGATAAAATAGACTCAAGATATTTTAATATTCATCCTATAAAAGATCATATATTATGTTCGCTCAAACATTACAGCATATTTTTTGAAGATAAAATGAATGACTCTGTATGGGAGATGCTTAAAGAGTCTGAACTTTCTGTAAAAAATTACCTGCGTTTTATGAATTTCGGTGATGATAAGTATAAGGTTACGCCTAAAGAAATTGAAGAAACGATTATCAAGTCTTCAAGAATAAAAATTATAAGGAGGCTTGGAGCTAAAAAACCAGGAGGAGGAACTAGCCCGATACATCCTATAGCCTTTCAAGATATTAAACCCTATTACAAAGATACGAAAAATAAATTTTCACAAATTAAGAAGTTAATCAGGAAGCACGGCGACTCTAGACCTGAGTTAATAAAATTTATAAAAAAAGAAATAGCTGAGGAAATTAAGAAAAAGCCTGAAACAAACAAGGAAATATTGTTTAAAAATACTGTTAGTCAGATGGTAAGATACTATGATATAGCTTTAGAGTTTCAGGAAGAATCTGCCGGATACCTCGCCTGTAGATATTTTATAGAGGAATACAACCTTGGAGTAGAGCCGGACACACTTTACAGGCGGGTTGAATAAGAATTAAAAAATTTAATATTTATTTTTTCGGAAGCCAAAATCGCATTTCGCTTCCGAAGATTTTGTGTGTCGAATTTTGTATCTTAAAAATTGTCAAAATTAATAACAGGACTTACGCAACTAGCTCGAAAACATCTTGATTAGTATATTTTTTCATATAGAAATCCTGTAAGAAGTCTCTATGTGAGGCTTCTATGC
>JANQEB010000238.1 GCA_028278605.1 Candidatus Gastranaerophilales bacterium | reverse complement strand
TTATACAAGAAAAACACTTGCTTTTTCAAAGTCAGATTACTGGCACGACCTTGTAATACACCTTTTTATCATACATTACAATTTACCACTAAGAATTTAGCCACTACCCTCTTTTTCACTGCTTTTTTATTTTAACTGTCAGCGAATTATGTAACATGTACAGCAATGACGATACCATGCTTACTGTAAAATTTCATTAATATCCCTGATACCTTCAGGAATTGTTGGATATACCTTAAAAAGCTCATCAAGATAATTTCTCTGATTTGCATATTTTATACTTAAATCAGTCCAGTAATTCATAATTTTATTTATACATCAAGGTTGCTGACATACATCGCGTTTGTTTCAATGAAATCGCGTCTGGGTTCAACTCTTTCTCCCATGAGGGTATCAAAAAGCTGGTCACACACCAGGGCATCATCTATGTTAACTTTTAAAAGCGTGCGTGTTTCAGGGTTCATGGTGGTTTCCCATAGCTGTTGAGGCATCATTTCGCCTAAGCCTTTAAACCTCTGAACACTTATGCCCTTTTGCCCTCTTTCTTCAACGATTTTATATATGTCATCAAACGATTTTATTAAAATGTCTGTTTTTTCATCTATAACAAGATGAAGGCTTTTCTCTTCTTCCAGCAGGTAATCCCTTATCTGCGGATAGGAATTCTTAATCCTGTTATACTCAATACTGTTAAGTAAAGGAGGTGTTATAACAGCCGGTTCTTCACTTTCATCGTGATAAATCAGTATAGTGTTTTTACCTGTTTCATCATGGTGTTTAATTTTTATCCTGTAATCAACATTATGCCTGCTAAAGTATCCTTCAAGGAGGCTCACAAGTTTTTCCAGTTCTTCGGGGCTTTCAAACTGTTCCTGTTTTGCATCAGCTCTAATTAAGCCTCTGATTACTATTTCCGGAGTTCCGTTAATGACCGGGTTCTCAAAAGAACGGTAATATGTGGTCATATTAGAAATCAGAGTAACCAGCTCGTCTCCATAGCAGGAATTTTTCTTCTGGGCATCGAATAAAGTCAGTCCTTTAACCCCTCTTTCACGCAGGACTTTGTCCATAGCCCTGTTATCATAGAGATATTCTGACTGCTTGCCTATAGTAAGCTTATACAGAGGCGGTTGGGCAATATAAATATACCCGTTTTCGATTAAAGGCTTTGCATACCTGAAAAAGAAAGTTAATAACAGGGTTCTGATATGCGCACCGTCAACATCAGCATCGGTCATGATGATAATTTTGTGATAACGGAGCTTATCCATTTCAAATTCTTCTTCATCTTTACTGATACTGATTCCCAGCGCCTGAATCAATGCCTGGATTTCGTTATTATTATAAAGCTTATCAATCCTTGCTCTTTCAGCGTTTAAGATTTTACCTCTCAGGGGAAGAATAGCCTGGAATATCCTGTTTCTGCCCTGTTTTGCGCTTCCTCCCGCGGAATCTCCCTCTACAATATAGATTTCACATTTTTCAGCTTCCCTGTTACTGCAATCAGCGAGTTTTCCGGGAAGTGCGGAGTTCTCAAGCACATTTTTCCTTCTGGTCAATTCCCTGGCTTTCCTGGCTGCTTCTCTTGCCCTTGCAGCCTGTATTACCTTTGAAATAATTGATTTTGAGCATTTTGGATGCAGCTCAAGCCAGTCCTGAAGGTGTTCATTAACCACGCTGTTTACTATACCCTGAACCTCAGCGTTGCCCAGTTTTTCTTTTGTCTGTCCCTCAAACTGCGGGTTAGGCACTTTGACGCTTATTATTGCTGAAATCCCTTCTCTTACGTCATCTCCGGTAAGATTATCATCGCCTTCTTTTATCATGCTGTTTTTCCTGGCAAACTCGTTGATAACCCTGGTAAGCGCATTTCTGAAACCTGTAAGGTGCGTCCCGCCATGCTGTGTGTTTATATTATTTGCAAAGCTAAGGATGGTTTCATTGTACGCATCAGTATACTGAAACGCGACTTCCACCTGGGTGCCTTCCCTGCTTATGTCAATATAAAACGGGCTCTGGTGCATGGGGGTTTTATTTTTGTTTAAGAATTCTATATAACTGGAAATTCCGCCCTCGTACATAAAGACTTCTTCTGTCCCGGTTTCACCGTCTATAAGTACGATTTTCAGGCCTTTATTAAGAAAAGCCATTTCCCTGAACCTTCTTGCCACAATGTCTATGTCAACTTTTGTGGTTTCCGTGAAAATTTCAGGATCCGGCCAGAAAGTGGTCTTTGTCCCCGTTTTATCTGTCTGGTGCTCCTTCATAACAGGAGAAGTCGGTTCTCCTCTAAGATAAGCCTGTTTATAAAGCCATCCTTCTCTTGATACTTCCACGATAAGCTTTTCTGAAAGCGCATTAACAACTGAAGCGCCTACGCCATGAAGACCTCCTGATACTTTATAACCTCCATCACCGAACTTACCGCCCGCATGAAGGACTGTATGCACTATTTCCAGACATGATTTGCCGTCATAGTCCTCTTTTGTATCTATAGGAATCCCTCTTCCGTTGTCTTCTACGGTGATACTATTATTTGTATTGATTTTAACCCTGATTTCATTGCAGTAACCCGCTAATGCCTCATCAATTGAGTTATCAACAATTTCATATATCAGGTGATGAAGCCCTCTCTGGCTGGTCGATCCAATATACATACCAGGCCTTAATCTTACAGCCTCTAAACCTTCTAAGACACGTATATTGTTGCCATCATAAGAGGCGGGGTTGTTATTTACCATATTGGTCACAGTTAAATCCTTTTTAACTTTACTAAAACTCGCTACCCTATTAAAAATAAAGCCTACAATAAAATTATATCACGATCAAAAATTATAAAAATTAAAAGTATTCCGGAAAAAAGCGGGTCAAAAATTTGGTAGCGGTATTTTTGGACGTAACTTCGTAGCAGCTCAAGCCACACCAGTCATTGCGAGGCAGTCCGGGAATTATTAAGAACTTTTCAGACCCCCTCTTAGATTGCGAGGATGGCAGGTAAATAAGCCTGGGTAATAGATATAAACGTTATTCTGTCCGAAGTGGTAATCTATCTGAATGGGGTGAAAGCCCATAATGTTATTTGGGCAGATTGCCGCTTAATGCTCCAGCGATGCCGGTCGCAATGATATGAATTAATTTCCGGATAGGTTCTTAATAAGCCCTATGTTGATTCCACGTATTCTTTTAATTTCCTGCTTCTGTTAGGATGGCGGAGTTTTCTGAGCGCTTTTGCCTCAATTTGCCTGATCCTCTCCCTGGTTACGCCGAATAACTGGCCGACTTCTTCAAGAGTCCTCTGTCTTCCATCGTCCATGCCGAATCTTAACCTTAAAACATCTCTTTCTCTTGGAGAAAGGCTTCTTAACACTTCAGTGAGGTCTTCTCTAAGAAGCTCATTAGCTACTGTCATAACAGGAGCATCAGCTTCCTTGTCTTCTATGAAGTCGCCAAGCCTGCTGTCTTCTTCTTTTCCGATGGGAGTTTCCAGGGAAAGCGGTTCCTGGGCTACTTTGATGATTTCCCTGAGTTTATTAAGGGAAATTCCCATTACCTCTGCAATTTCTTCTTCTTTAGGCTTACGGCTCAAGTCCTGGGCGAGTTTTCTTGTGATTTTCTTTAACTTATTGATGGTCTCAACCATATGTACAGGAATCCTGATAGTCCTTGCCTGGTCAGCAATAGCCCTTGTGATTGCCTGCCTGATCCACCATGTCGCATATGTGCTGAACTTATAGCCTCTTTCATGGTCAAATTTTTCAGCAGCCCTGATAAGCCCCAGGTTGCCTTCCTGGATAAGGTCAAGAAAAAGCATGCCTCTTCCGACATATTTTTTAGCGATGCTGACAACCAGCCTTAAGTTTGCCTGGACGAGCTTACGCTTTGCTATCTGACCGACTTTTCCGCCGCTGACTATTTTTCTTGCAAGGTCAATTTCCTCATCGGCTGTAAGCAGCTGAATCCTGCCGATTTCCCTGAGATACATCCTGACAGGGTCGTCTAAAGGCACACCTTTTGGAGGACTAAGGTCTATCTCTTCAACCTCATCTGAGTCCTCGTCAAGCTCAGCCGGCTCTGCTTCCATAAGCCCGACAGACCCGCCTGAAAACAGGCTGCCTATTTGATTATCATCTGAATCGTCATCTGTAACAAGGATTTCGTCTATTGTTACGTTATTTTGTTTTTTTTGATTCTTATCCATCATTTTAAAAACCTCATTTACTCCTTTTACCTGGTGTTAGTAGTAAGGCCAGCTCTTTTTTGCTGAATGAATTCCTTCACTTTCAACTGGTGCTGAACTGACAAAGCATCGTCTTTATTGTCTTCATGGTACTCGTCTTTTAATTTTTGATAAAACTCAGACATCTGGAATGTCTTAAGGTAATTTATGTGGTCTTTTATATATTGTTCTATTGATTCAGCATTAAGACCGCTTTTATCGTCTAAAGAGTAGATTAAGTCTGTTAACTTCATCTTTGCATCCGCATTCTCTAAAAGCCTGGATAGAAGTTCTTTAAAAATCACTTCAGGGTCATTGGTTTGGCCTGCTATTTCTTCTAAGTGCTCTTTTATAACTTTAAAATCAGGATCCGTGAAATTAACTTCCCTTAAATACTTATTTATACACAAAGGTGTGAATTTTTCATTATTTAAAAAATATAGACTGAGAAGGTTCTTTTGGGCTAAAACGCACCTGTCCTGTTTATTTTGGGCAGGTGGAATTTCAGTTACCCTTTGATTTCCCACTGTTACTTTTTGTAACGTTTTTTTCACCTCTATATTTAGGGATTCCTCGCTAATTCCGAGTTTATCCGCAACCAGCCTGATGTATTCATCTCTGATTATTGAATTATTAATCTCTGAAAGTAACGGGATAATCTCGCTGCTTAAGTTTGCTTTCTCCTGGGGAGATTCAGCGTTATCTCTCATGCCAATCAGTCTGTTAATCCGGTAATCAATCAATAAAGGCGCTTTTTCTATTAACTCTTTGTACGCATCAACTCCTTCCGTTCTCAGGAACTCATCAGGGTCTTTTCCTGTGTTTGTAGTAATAACTCTTATTTCGCAGGCTGTTCTTTCCTTTTTTACTGTAGAATCAGCAAAGCTTTCGTCAAAATGCCTGATTTCGCCCAAACCGCAGAATGCTGACTTGATGATTTCAGCGCCGCGGTTTGTGGCTGCTATTCCGGCTTCATCAGAGTCAAAAGCGAGAAAGATTCTTCTGGAATCCGAGTATCTGGCTATAGTTTTAACATGTTGCTCTGTTAAAGCCGTTCCCAGGGTAGCTACCACGTTTTTTAACCCATGGGCATGCGCTGAGATTACATCAAAGAAGCCTTCCGTTAAAATTACGCTGTCCTGTTCTCTAATTGCGTTTTTAGCCTGGTGAACGGCAAATAGGCTCCGGCTTTTATTAAAGACCGGGGTATCAGGTGAATTCAGGTATTTAGGCTGTTGTGTATCAAGAAGCGCCCTGGCTCCAAAGGCGATAAAATCGCCTTTTTCGTTCCGGATCGGGATCATGATACGGTTTCTGAACCTGTCAATGTAGCCTTTACCGCTTGATTTTTCTGAGATTAACCCTGCTTTTAACAGTAAATCCTCGGTATATTGCTTGTCCGTAAAGTACTTCATCAGGCTGTCAAAGCTGTTTGGCGCAAAGCCAAGATGGAAGTCCTCTATTACCTCATTGCTTATACCTCTTTTGTTCAGGTATTCTCTTGCCTGGGAGGCTTCCGGGCTTTTAAGGAGCAGTTGCTTGTAGTAATCAGCAGCTTTTTTATTGAGTTCCAGAACCTTATTTACCAGCTCTGTTTTTTCTGAGGAAACCCCGGCTTGAGGCAATTCTATACCGAATTTATGCGCAAGCATTACTATTGTTTCCCAGAAAGAAGTGTTGTTTACTTTCATAAGGAAAGACAGGGAATCCCCGCCTGCACCGCAGCCAAAACACTTAAAAATACCTTTTTCCGCGTTAACCGAGAATGAAGGTGTTTTTTCCTTGTGGAAAGGACAGAGCCCCCAGTAGTTTCTACCGGATTTTTTCAGCACAACGTGCTCAGATACAGTATCCACTATATCCAGAAGATTTTTTATATCTTCTACAGCATTGCTGGTCTGCTGTTTTTTTGCTGAATTCTGCTCCATTTTATCCTTCACTCTTTTTTTTAACTTTTCTTTACTAGCATTTATACATAGAAATACATTTTTAAAAGTTGCCTATTTAGTTAAGCCGTCTAAAAAAATAAATTAATGTAGCTTATACACTTTTTTTATAAACTTTTTTTTAACTCCTCCTAAATCCGTTCAGTCATTGAAAAAATTGGTTTTTACAAAGCTTAACAATATAGCTCTCCCTGCCGGGATTTTTGTGTTTAGTCTTTCCAGGACCTGGGTACAAAGTTGTTTAAATAATCTGTTATAGCGAACCTGTCGGTCATTCCTGCTATGTAATCAGCAACAAGCCTTTCTTTTGGGTCTTTCATCTTTTTAATTTCTTCATCTTTAATCTGCTCAAAGTTATCCAGGTAGAAATTAAAAAGAGTTTCAATAATACCTCTGGCTTTTTCTTTTTCAGCTTCTACAGAATTGTTTTCATAAACGTTTTCAAACATCCACTTCCTTAGAACCCCGTTCATTGCCTGATCGCACTCAGGGGACATTTTGACGGTTTCTTCGCTGTTTTCGATAATATTTTTTACAAGAAAAGTTATTCTCCGGCTTTTGCTGTTTCCAAGGACTTCTATGGCTTCTGCCGGAAGGTCATGCTCGCTTATTACACCTGCTCTTATTGAATCATCAATGTCATGGTTTAAGTAAGCTATCCTGTCAGCAATTTTTACGATCTGCCCCTCAAGGGTTTCAGGCG
Source organism: Candidatus Gastranaerophilales bacterium (assembly GCA_028278605.1). Classification (GTDB taxonomy): domain Bacteria; phylum Cyanobacteriota; class Vampirovibrionia; order Gastranaerophilales; family UBA9971; genus JANQEB01. The sequence continues at coordinate 6,960 of JANQEB010000238.1, read as the reverse complement.
TTTTCGCTCCTGTGTGGTTAAGTATGCCGTCCCTGGTTTCTTCAGTCAGGTTAAGGTCTTCGAGTACATCGACAACCCGTAAGCTCTGCCTGTTATGGCAAAAACCTTCAGAAAGCAGGGTGTTAAGAACTTTTTCCCCGGAATGCCCAAAAGGTGTATGCCCCAGGTCATGCCCCAGCGCGATTGCCTCTGTTAAGTCCTCGTTAAGACGCAAAGCCCGGGCTATTGTCCTTGAGATCTGCGAAACCTCAAGGGTATGGGTAAGTCTTGTCCTGTAATGGTCTCCCAGCGGGGATAAAAACACCTGGGTCTTGTGTTTTAACCGCCTGAAAGCCTTGCTGTGCAGCACCCTATCCCGGTCTCTCTGGAATTCTGTCCTGATTGGGCATGGCAATTCTTGCCGCTTTCTGCCCCCTGTTTTTGAATTTTTTGCGGCATGCCTGCTTAGCCGGAGGTTTTCAAATTCCAGCTGTTCCTGCTTAAGATCAGAAAGATTTTTTTTCAACTCCAAGCCCGAATCCCCGAATCCTCTGTGTTTTGTTATCCTGAGCCATGGTAACAACGCTTAGGTCTATGCTTTTAAGTATTGCGAAGGATCTCAGCCTTTTGCCTTGTTAATAAAATCCTTTACATTGTAATTAACAACATTTTATACCAATAATACTGCGGTTCAGGATGACATGAGTGAACTATAGACAGTTAGATTTTAGCTTACCATATAGCCTGAAGTGCGGGCAAAATTAGTTAACATTTGTAACTTTTGATATACCGGGCATGGGCCCGACCTGGTTTCTCCCGTTTTCTTTAGCGTTATAAAGACCTTTATCAGCAAATTCGATCAGCTCTGTTGAGGTTTTCCCGTGAATTTGATATGTTGCAATCCCTAAACTTATAGTAACATTAACTTCCAGGCCTTCCGCCAGCTTAAACCTGTTTTCTGATATGGTTTTACATATCCTGTTTGAGATGGCAACCGCATTTTCAGTGTCAGCGTCAGCTAAAATAATTACCATTTCCTCTCCGCCATATCTTGCGACAAGATCAGCGGGTTTGACAGCCCTTTTTAACCTCTGCCCCACCTGCCTGAGAACCTCATCACCCGCCTGGTGCCCGTATGTGTCATTAAATTTCTTGAAAAAATCAATATCAATAAGCACTAAAGAGAAAGTTTCCCGGTCTTTATCAGCTTTTTTCATATATTCCCTTAGTTTTTCCTGGAAATACCTGTGGTTATAAAGGCCGGTCAAACCGTCTGTTGTAGCGAGTTTATAGGTGTATTCAAAGTCTTTTGCCTTCAAAACGTACTTTATAATGTACATTACAGTGAATGTAATTACCATAAACGCAACCTGGGCAATAATTCCCACCCATATTAAATAATTATCAAGCATATAAGACGCGAGAAAGATATATGCAAGCACGATGAAAACACATCCCAGAGAGGAAACTATTGGTTCTCTTATCTTGATAACAACCAGTGCTACCAGAAATCCCAGCAACAGGGAAATTATAAGGTCAGTAGTCGTACTTACCCGCTTTATTACCTTATTATCAAGAATATTGTTTAAAATCGTTGTTTGCAGCTCAACACCGGGGTAAACACTGCTTAATGGGGTACTTTTTATGTCGTAAAGCGCAACAGCGGTTGCCCCAACAAAAACTGTCTTGTCTTTAAAATAATCTTTAGGAATTAAAGGCGGCTCTCCCTTTTCAATATTCAGGGCTGACTTGTAAACCCTCCAGAAAGGAATGTGGTCATAGGTATAATGTGCTCCATACCAGTTAATTATAATAGAACCGGTTTCATCCAGGGGAAGAGTCCTGTTTCCTACTATTAATTCATCTTTTTCATTGATTATGAATTCATCGGCGCCAATATTTTCATGATGCTTTATGTAATCAGCAGCCACTTTCAACGCAAGATAAGGATAGTAATCATCCTGGTATTTAAAAAATGTAGGGCTTCTTCTGGAAATTTTATCTATAGGATCACGCCTGAAGTTTATAAAACCTATTTTTTCCGTGGCATCTATTATTTCCTGGAAGATCAGCCTTGTATAGGTAAATGAAAATTCCGAAAAATCAATCTTTTTGCTGTTATTTTTGAGTTTAACGCTTAAATTATCTGGAAGTACCGGCGCTGTTTCCGTGTTATCCCTGTAATCAAAGTTCATTGAGGTATAAACATTGTCATATTTAGCCATAGTTTTAGCCAGTTCCCGGTCTTTATGCTCAAAACCCTTCTGATATCCTACAAACATAAGGTCAAAAGCGATAGAACCAACATTATCATATTGCATATACTCGATTGCCCTGGCATAAACATCTCTTGACCAGGGCCATCTTCCGAGGTCATCCTGAAGGACCTCAAGGCTGTTATCATCTATACTTACTATAACTATATCAGGGTTGTGTTCCCTGTTTTTTGCGGCCATGGTTGCTCTAAGGTCGAATGTTTTTAATTCATAAGCCTCTAAAAGATGCCCGAAATTAAATATTTTCTGGCCTGTATGCCATAAAAACACAATTGTAAAAGCTGTCAGCATAAAATATACAATTTGCCGGACTGTTTTTTTATCCCAGATGTTTTTAATCATCAGCTTCCTCAATAACTTTCACGCTGCTTAAAGGCACTATGGCTTTACCATAAGGGGAAAAATCAACAAGAAGCTTCGTCGTAACCGGATGGTCAACATACAGCATGACCTGCCCTTCTGCGCCCAGAGGAACCGCCCCTGTCCCGTGCGAAGAAGCTTTGCTGTAAATCACTTTTTTTATAACTTTCTGCGCTGAACTCATTCTTGCCTCTTTTATAGTTCTCTCAAAATTTTTTGCACCTGTCTTTTAAGCGTTGGGAGATCGTCCTGTATAGTTTTCCATACTTCTTCAAAATCTGTGCCAAGATAATTATGTACCAAGATGTTTCTCATTCCAATAATCAGTCTGTACTCAATTTCAGGATATTTTGTTCTGTCTTCCTCAGAAATAAGCCTTGCTGCCTCGCCAATTACTATTATGTTTTTTATAACAGCATCAAGAGTCTTTTCATCTTGAATAAATCCGTCCAGATTCATTCCTTCCGAGTATTTTTCTATTTTTTGAATGCATTCCAACATATCCTGAAGATAAAAGCTTAAATCCCTTTTTCTCATATCCTTACAGCCTCTTTCATAATCTGATTTTTAATGAATTTTTTCAGGCTGTTTGGTGTTCCAAGATCAATTTTTTTTTCAAATAGCTCTTCAAGAAATATTTTTAAACCCGCAAGTTTCATCAGGCCGACAGGGGCCTTAAATTCTACCAGAAAATCAATATCGCTTTCAGGAGTTTGCTCTCCTCGCGCATAAGAGCCGAAGATAAAAAAGGTTACAGCGTTATAATCCTTTTCAAGCTGGTCTTTACGCTCATATATTAATTTTCTTATCTCATCCAGAGTGTAAACTTTTTCTGACATTAATTTACCAGAGATTTCTTTTTAAATTATTATATCAAACCGCAGGTCTATTTTCTTTAAGTAAGAATTTCTCAGTAACAATGATATTATTATTTACTGAAAAAATAAACTTTTTTAACTCATCCGTTGTTGAGTCCAGTCTTCCCGGCTGCCTTAAAAATTTTAGTAAACATTCCTCATTTTTGTTCATAAAAAACCCTTCCCCGGACTCACAAACGCTTTTTTACCATTAAACTCACGGTAACTATAATAAACAGTTTGCCATTAATTGGGGATAACAACATCATTCATGAGATGAATTTAGCCTGTATATGGAGGTTTAGACCATCGTGCAAAAAGAGTAAGCCCCTGCTTATTTTTCATTTGATATAAGTAGAAATCTTTAAATTAACCTCAAATCAATACATTAATAGTTTTATAGACGATTGGGAAATTCATCTGTTAGATATATAAATTTTTGTAAAATTAAGGTTAAAAACAGGTAATCTTTATTTTTCAGTGGCTTTAAACTGTATGTGTAAGGAAAAATTTTTGATAATAATTATGACAGGAATAAATACACATAATACACAGGTTTTGGGATTCAAAGGCCAGCAGGCCGGACAGCCGGAAAAAGCCGCGGCTTCATTAATAATTCCCGGTTCAGGACAAATTATGGACGGCAGAAATAAAAACGGAGCTGTAAGATTAGGCGTTGAAGCCGGTCTTTTGGCAGGTTTTATTGCTACCGGCAGGGCAATAGTCGATGGAGTAATGAAAACTTCTAACCTAAGAACAACTAAGGAATTAAGGAATCTTTCTAAACCCGGACGGAGAATAGCTGATGAAAAATTTTGGGGCAGTAGCACAAAAGCAAAAGCTATGATTACAGTATATCGTGTTTTGATTATTGGTATAATAGCGAATCATATACTTGCAGCTGTTGATGCGTTTAAGGGAAAACCTAAAAAGCTTAATAATAAGTAGAATTAATATAAAGAGCTGGGAAATGCCCGCTCTTTTGTTTTTATCTTATAGTTTTATTAAAATTCAGACATTTAAGCTGAAAAATAGTAAAATTGCTTTATGTATAAAGATTCAATAAAAAAAGAAATAGATCTTTTAATAAGTGTAAAAAGCCATATCTGGATTTCTTTTTTAGCTGTAACAAGCGGAACTATTACATTATCGTTTGGACCGGATACTACATTTAAGAAAATATTAATTGTTACAGGAATTATTTTAATTTTTATTACTTTTTTTGCTTATTTTAAAAAGGATGATCAGATAAAAATTCTTTTTAAAAAACTGGAACAGGAGAAATAATATTATGAGCGGAACAGAAATATTTCAAATAGTTGTAGCTTTAATAATTTTTATAATTTTTGCATCTGCTATTATAAAAATGTCAAAAAACCCTTTTGAAAAAAAATCATAACTCAAACTTTTAAAAAAGAGCAGGCATTTCCCCGCTCTTTTGCTCTATATAAAAACCCGTCTGTAAGGGCTATACACCTTTATATTTTTTGTGTAAGCTCAGAATAAGTTACTTAAGAAGAGGTTAAATTATGAATATTGATCAAATACAGGCAATGCTTGGCGGTGAAGCCCAATCCCTTTTAGAGCATAAAGCTGCGGTTTCAAACGAGCTTCTTCATCTTCCCGGAGGGGATTTTGTCGACAGGATCTTCATAAACTCCGATAGAAACAACAATGTGCTTGGCAATCTTAGCTGGCTTTTCCATCATGGCAGGCTGGCAGGTACGGGATACCTTTCAATTCTGCCTGTAGACCAGGGTATAGAGCATACAGCAGGCTCTTCTTTTTCCCCGAACCCTATTTATTTTGACCCGGAAAACATCATAAAACTTGCCGTTGAAGGCGGATGTAACGCTGTTGCAAGCACATTTGGGGTTCTGGCAAGTGTTTCCAGAAAATACGCACATAAAATCCCATTTATAGTTAAAATTAATCATAATGAACTTCTTACTTACCCCGCTAAATATGACCAGATCCTTTACGGCTCAGTAAAAGAAGCCTGGAACCAGGGAGCAGCAGGAATCGGCGCTACAATCTATTTTGGCTCCGAAGAATCCGGCAGGCAAATTGTAGAAATAGCACAAGCCTTTGAACAAGCGCATGAGCTGGGAATGTTTACGGTTTTATGGTGCTATTTAAGAAATAAAGAGTTTAAAAAAGATAAAGATTACCATGTAGCAGCGGATTTAACAGGCCAGGCAAACCACCTTGGCGTAACCTTAAGAGCTGATATCATTAAACAAAAGCTTCCCCTTAATAACAGGGGCTTTGAAGTTATTAAATTTGGAAAAACCAGCCCTAAAATGTATTCAGAACTATCCTCAGACCACCCGATTGACCTTTGCCGTTACCAGGTGCTTAACTGCTACTGCGGAAGGGCAGGGCTTATAAATTCCGGCGGCGCATCTTCAGGTGCCGGCGACCTGGAAGAAGCCGTTAAAACTGCTGTTATTAACAAAAGAGCAGGAGGCATGGGCCTGATTTCAGGAAGAAAAGCTTTCCAAAGACCAATGAAAGAAGGCGTAGAGCTATTACACGCAATACAGGATGTATACCTTTGCAATGATGTTACAATTGCATAAGACCTATAGATGCCAAAAAAGGCGGGCTCAAAAGAGCCGCGCCTTTTTTGTGTTATTAGGAGCAACGTTTATGGCGCTTTCTAGTCAAAACCGAGGTAATCCTCAACAAATACCCTCCATGCGCTTCTGGGTTGCGGGCAACAAGCTGCCGCACCTGTGAAGCACTGTGGATTAGCGCTGAAATACATTGCTCTTTGCGGGTAATAAGGATTAATGCCCTGTGCTGCTTGCTGCATAGGCATATAAACCGGAGCTGCCTGCTGATAAACCGGTTGCTGGTATACAGGTTGTTGGTATACAGGTTGTTGGTATACGGGCTGCTGATAAGCCGGTTGCTGGTATACAGGTTGGACTGCCTGGCGCATAGGCTGCGCTACAGGGCATCCGCCCAGAGGGCATCCGCCCTGTGAAAATGCGGGCTGTGCAGTTAAAAACATTAAGCCCAATAACAATAAACTTTTTTTCATACTTCCTCCTTTTTTTAAAAAATTTTTTAAAGAAACGCTTTTGCTCCTGCTCAGGTTTTTATTTTCATTTAAAAAATGATTTCATTTAATTAACGACAAAGGCTATTTTTAAATGAGAGGAGGATAATTTTTAAAACTTGCATAAAAAATGAGGTAAGGCTGTGATTGCGGAAACTGCACTTGTAAAAGTTCCAGGAACTGCAAAGAAAAAGCCTGCCAGGATTGTAAAGGATGTGCCGGTAAGTAAGGGAGGTTGAAAAAATTTTTACGTAAGTGTCACCCTGTGCTTGACACGGGGTCCAGGTAACTTCTCTTCTATAATACTGATAGCATTTAGTGCTAATTAACCCGAGTCGCGAATTAGCTTAAAAGCAATTATAACAAGGTTTTAAATAGAGTTAAAATTTAAATTTTATTGAAATAAATTTTGCAAAATCAT
>JANQEB010000233.1 GCA_028278605.1 Candidatus Gastranaerophilales bacterium | reverse complement strand
GAAGGATCTCAGGTAATGAGATTCTTCGCCCGCCCCGCCTATGGCGGGAGGCGGCTCAGAATGACGATTCTATAAAATTTACTTAACTGTGCACTAGCGATTTGCGTTAGTTAATGTAAGTACTTTAAGCGTAAATGCAATTTATACAGTATTAAATTAATATTAGCAGTATAAAAAATTTTGTTTCCAAATTGCCTTTATGCTACGATTTAAAAGGAATAAAGAAGAAGATTTTTAAGGAAAGAATATTTTGGCACAGCAAACACTTTTTGGAGATGGAAATATAGTCCCTATAAACATAAGGGACGAAATGAAGCGCTCATATATAGACTATGCAATGTCTGTAATCGTAGGCAGAGCTCTTCCTGACGTGAGAGACGGATTAAAACCTGTCCATAGAAGAATCCTGTTCGCTATGAATGAACTTGGCATGTACCCTGACAAACCGTACAAGAAATGCGCGCGTATAGTCGGGGAAGTCCTTGGTAAATACCATCCTCACGGTGATTCTGCTGTGTATGACGCGCTTGTCCGTATGGCCCAGGATTTTTCCACACGCTACATGACCGTAGACGGCCACGGAAACTTCGGAAGTGTTGACGGGGATTCCGCGGCGGCAATGAGGTATACAGAAGCCAGAATGGCTTCAATCTCAAGTTCAATGCTGGCTGATATTGATTCAGAAACAGTGGATTTTACCCCGAACTTTGACGGCAGCCTGGAAGAACCTGATATTCTCCCTGTAAGGCTTCCAATGTTACTTTTGAACGGCCAGAGCGGTATTGCTGTTGGAATGGCAACTAATATTGCCCCTCATAACCTTAATGAGATAGTGGACGGTGCTATTGCACTGATTGATAACCCTGATATAACTGTCCCGGAACTGATGGAACATGTTAAAGGGCCTGATTTTCCTACAGGGGCCACTATTCTTGGGACAGGCGGCATAAAACAGGCGTTTGAAACCGGGCGCGGCAGCGTTTTAATGCGCGCGGTAACACGTTATGAGCAGATTGATACCGGCAGGGGTAAGCATGACAGGACAGCTATAATAGTTTCAGAGCTTCCCTACCAGGTGAATAAAGCAGCTCTGATTGAAAAAATAGCTGAACTTGTAAAAGACAGAAAACTCGACGGAATCAGTGATATCCGCGATGAATCCGATCGGGACGGCATGCGGGTTGTTATTGAACTTAAAAGAGATGTAACCCCGGATGTTGTACAAAACAACCTGTTCAAGCATACAGCCCTTCAAACCAGCTTTGGGGTTAATATGGTTGCGCTTGTGGATAAGCAGCCAAGGCTTTTGAATATCTATGAGGTCCTAAACGAGTTTGTAGAGCACAGGGTTGAAGTTGTAACAAGAAGAACCCTGTTTGATCTTAAGAAAGCTAAAGCAAGAGCGCATATTTTAAAAGGTTTAATCATTGCCCTTGGTAATCTTGATAATATTATCGAACTTATCAAATCCTCTGAATCTACTGAAGCAGCAAGAAAAGGCTTGATGGAAAACTACGGGCTTGATATTGACCAGGCAAATGCAATTCTTGAGATGCAGTTAAGAAGGTTAACAGGGCTTGAGCAGGAAAAAATTAACGCGGAATACCAGCAGCTCAAGGAGAAAATAGCTGAATACGAGGCTATTCTGGCTGACAGGCAAAAAGTCCTGAACATTATTAAAAAAGAGCTTCAGGAAGACAAAGAAAAGTATGGAGATGAAAGAAGAACCCAAATTATTCCTCACCAGGACGAATTATCTGTCAAAGACCTTACACCGGATGACCCTATGGCGGTTTTCATCACCCGTAACAGTTATATCAAGAGGATTTCCCTGGATACATTTGAAAGGCAAAACCGTGCCACAAGAGGAAAAGGCGGCATAAAAACAAGAGATAACGATGATGTGGAACATTTCTTCACTGCAACTATGCACAATAAAGTCCTTTTCTTCACTAATAAGGGACTTGTGTACAGCATAAATGTGTATGACTTCCCTGAAGGCGGGAGAACAGCCAAAGGATTACCGATAATTAATCTGTTGCCGGTTGAGCAGGATGAACATATAACCGCTGTTATTCCTATTACTAAATTTTCAGAGAATAAATACCTTTTACTGCTTACCAGAAAGGGATTCATCAAAAAAATTGAGCTGAGTAACTTCAGTTCCATAAGAAGAAGCGGCATTATAGCCATGGGACTTACTGAAGGCGACATGCTCGGCTGGGTAAAACTTGCTGATGAAAACGATGAAATCATAATCGGAACCAGCAGGGGAATGGCTATCAAGTTCCCGATAAGCGATCTCAGGCCGCTGAGCAGAAGCGCGAGAGGCGTTACAGCTATAAAACTAAGGCCGGATGATGACCTGGTAGGTTCTGACATTATTCCAAAAAACCAGACTGCTGATTTGCTGGTAGTAACCAATGACGGATACGGTAAAAGAACACCTATTTCTGAGTTCAGGCCGCAAAATAGAGGCGGAATCGGCCTTATCTGTACAAAATTCAAAAACTCTAACAGCAGGGTAGCCTCTATTAACTTAATATCAGAGCATGATGAAGTTATGGTGGTTACAGCGCAGGGAATTACCACAAGGCAAAAGGGCTATGACATTTCAAGGCAGGGAAGATCTGCAACAGGAGTTTGTGTTCAATCCCTCGTGGAAAATGATAGCGTAGTTGCGGTAACTAAAATTGCGCTGCCTGATGAGGAATAGCGCACCATCCAGCAGGAATTTTATTTATTTAAGGGGGAATCAGGGCTTAACATCCCTGCAAGTTCTGACAGGGATTCGGCTTTTAAACCTTCTGCCCGGCCAGGGGTAATGTGTATAGTAACCATGCCGGCTTTTTTACCGAACTCAATATCAGAAGTTGAGTCTCCAATCATTATTGATTTTGCAAAATCAACATCGGGGAACTCCGCTTTTGCCTGTTTTGCCATGCCGGTATCCGGCTTTCTGCAACCGCAGTTTTCGTCTCTGTCATGCGGGCAGAAAAATACTTTATCTATTCTTCCGCCTGCTTCTTCGATTCCCCTGAGCATAAAATCATTTACCAGGCCAAGATCTTCTACTGTCATGAGACCTCTTGCTATTCCCCGCTGGTTTGTTACAACAAAAATTTTCCCAAAAACCTTTGTAAAACGGGCTATAGCTTCTGGCGCGCCGGGTAAAAATTCAAATTCAGCGATGTTTTTAACATAATCATCAATTAACCTTTTATTGATAACCCCGTCCCTGTCCAGGAAAAGAGTCCAGGAACTATCAATTACCAGGTCATTCAGGCTGTTCATTTGTCTTTTATTCCTGCTTTTCAGCTATGTCAGAATCAAAAATATCTTTTTTGGAAGTTATGGATTCTTCCGGTTCAATCATTTTTTCCCTATGCTTCTCAATGGGGAGAAACACAGCCGAAACCCCATCCTGGTGGACGATTTTCCAGTCATCAAGGTGTAAAAGTTCTACAAATACAGGATAGGATTTATCAATAAGTATCAGGTCAGTTTTATAATTCAACATAAAATCTTGCCAGTCCTTTCCAACATAATGAAATCTCGCTGATTCATTTACCAGTTCGGTTTTATAAACTTCTTCGTAGCGTCCGTCGATCGATATACGGCATTGCGGGTATAAATTCCACAAGGCATAGCTGCCCCAATTAAATAATACCAATAAATTTCCGGATAACTGGTTTTTCTTAATGAACTCTACAGATTTAACAGGAAACTTTTTTTCACTAACCTTTACTTTAAATGGAACAAAAGTAACTGTCAAAAAACCCAGAAAAAATATTATACCGTAAATTAAAAACTCTTTTGCAAAATTCATATATGAAAAAATCCCATGCTTTGAAAATTTCTTAAGGGTTTCAGGAATAAACGATAAATAGTACTTTACCGAAGAATAAAAATATTCCTGCATATAGGCAGCTGAGGCAATTACAAAGAAAACATTGTGCCTTATATGTTTTAAAGAGAGATAGCAGGTTATAGTAAGTATTAAAATTTCTGACCAGTTAATTTTAGTGAATTTTTCCCTCAAAACATATGGAAGGGCAAGTATTGTCATTATTAAAAACAGTTTAAACCCCATTGCGATGATAAAAGGCCCGAATAAGTCAAGAGACTGCCATTCTGTAATGAATGTCCGGTTTAGCATGACAGCGTCGACAAGGTAATTCCAGTATTGCAGGCCATAGGGGTTAACTAAAGTCGCAAGAGCGCAAATTCCTGCCGTTATAAAATATTTTGCGGATTCTCGCCTGTTAAGCAGCTCTCCAACACCGTAAATCCCTAGTATTCCCAATCCGGCAAGGAATCCTCCGTGTATATTAGCCCATAAGATTGTCATTAGCGGAAAAACAATTAACAGGGAATTTTTTTTCCTTTTTACAAGCTCAAGCAAGTAAATCCAGATTGCAAAAAAAGCAAATGTAAAGGCTTGAGAGCGGATTGTATCCAGGAAACCAAATAAAATTGCATATAAAAATACTATATAAAAAACTATTCTGTACTTTTCATTGTTGCCAGCTTTTAGCTTATTAACAAGAAAAACAGGTAAAAATGTAAAAAGGATCAGGAAAAATTTCAGATAACCAAGCCCCCACTCGCCAAATTTATCTCCGAGATAGTAAAAAATCACTCCGGACAACCATTCATGGTCTATCCAGAGTTCTTTTGTGGGGGTATAAGCAAAAATATCGACTTTAGCCACTGAACCTGTTTCTAAAAAGAGCTTTCCGGCAGCCAGCCTGTGCCATAAATCCCAGTCAGCCTGGTTATAAACAGCTGCAATATAGTAGGTAAGAAAAAGGATTGCTCCAAAGAAAAAGTATTTTTTTTGAAATACCTGTTGTATTTTTTCAAAAAGCCGTAAAAAACCGGGCCCGGCATTACCGGAGGAGGCCGGCGGCCCAGCCGCCGGCCTATCATCAATATTTTCTTGAACTTTTGAATCTCTCATCTTCTAATTTCCGGGTATCAGGTAAAATCAGTTATGTTTTCGTTTTTTTCCGAATTATTTTTATGCTTAAATTTAGATATCTTTATTTATACTATAACTTATAGAAAAAGGAGCCGGAAAATTGAGCGCAAAATTTAGTATAGGAGTGGATTTAGGAGGCACTGACATAAAAATAGCAGTTGTAGACTGCCAGGGAAGCGTTTTATATTCTGACTGTACACCTACAGAGGCACATAGAGGTTACGGACATACAATAAACAATATCATAAAGGGGATAAACAGTATTTTACAAAAAAACAACCTTGATATCAGCCAGATTAATGGCGTTGGAATAGGTTGTCCCGGCCAGGTCGACCCTGAAAACGGCCTGGTGAAGTTTCTGCCCAATATACCGGGCTGGATTAACATAGAACTCGCAGAAATAATTGAAAAAGAACTTGAGCTAAAAGCAGGCATTGATAATGATGTAAGATGCGCAACACTTGGCGAACACAGGTACGGCGCCGGAAAAGGGTATAATAATATAATTTGTATCACAGTAGGAACAGGAATAGGCTCAGGAATAATAATGAACGGCAGGCTTGTCAGGGGCGCGAATTCATCAGCCGGTGAAATCGGGCATATGATACTCAAGGAAACAGGAGGTAATTTCTGTGGGTGCGGCGGTGTAGGATGTTTTGAAACACTGGCTTCCGGTCCTTCCATTGTTGAAATGGCAGAAAAATACATAATGGGCGGAAAATCAGCCAAGTTTCGCGAGCTGGCTGGTGAAGGCCCAATAACTCCTGAAATTGTTGCCAGGGCTGCCGGTTTTGGTGATGAAGTCGCCAAAACTATCTTTAAAACAGCGGGTTATTGGATAGGCATCGCATTAACAAACGTGGTTAACCTGCTGAATCCTGAAGTTGTCATAATAGGCGGCGGTGTGGCAAAATGCGGCGACTTACTTCTTGACCCTGTCAGAAAAACCGTTCAGGAAAAGGCTTTAAAAACCGCAACAGAAAACCTGCAGATACTCCCGGCGCAGTTAGGCAATGATGCCGGTGTAATAGGAGCAAGCCTTCTTGTTTGCAACAACAACAAAAACGCCTGTACCGCTTCTAAGTTTTAACTTTTGAAACCTTTTCCGGCAATTTAAGAAAATTTTTAATTTCATAGGCCTGAGTAGTGCATAGTTAAGTAAATTTAGTCGGATAAATTATGTTCATTTTTTAGTTTTATAATGATCTAAAAAATAACCGATAATATTATTTATGTAATAAGG
>JANQEB010000230.1 GCA_028278605.1 Candidatus Gastranaerophilales bacterium | reverse complement strand
GAAGGATCTCAGGTAATGAGATTCTTCGCCCGCCCCGCCTATGGCGGGAGGCGGCTCAGAATGACGATTCTATAAAATTTACTTAACTGTGCACTAGGAATAAAACCTGTGCGCACAGATAGATCACCGTCTGCAATTTATCAAAATTGAACACAATCTGGAATGAGTAAAAAATTCGAATTTACAAGGTAAATGATGAATTGTAGCCCGAAGCAGGCATTGCTGTCCGCTAAACGCGTTTCAAGGCGGAACCGTTCAAGTAACAAGCTGGAGAGGAAAAATGACTAAAACACTTTATGTAGGTATTAGTGAATTTTATCAACATTTAGTGAAAGCAGGAAAGCCTAAAATGGTTGCAACAAGTGCAACCATGAGAAAATTGCTAACAATAGCTATAGGAATATTAAAAAATGCTAAACCTTTTGATACTAATTGGGCAAAAATTCAACAGGAGAAATATTTACTATGTACTTGACATTTAACATACAATCTGCCGTGCACTTCCGCCCTGTAAGTATTTTAAAATTCCGGGTTAATTTAAAGATTTGTTTTGGGGGATCACCAGTAAAGCATTGGTAACCTCGCCCCCGCCTTTAACAGTCGGTGTATTTACCAGTTCGCCGTTATAAATCATTTGCGTGGAAGAGCCCCCATCAAGGTTCATGGCATTGTAAGCGCCGAGTTCCCACATAATTCCGGCAAGTTCCGGCATGGTTGCCCCCTCGGAAACCCCTTCTTTTCTGCCGTCAACTGTTACCAGAATCAGAGTCCCGGCTCTTGAATAGCCGATAGCGGTTCTGGGTTCCTTTTTCCAGAGGAATTTATCAGTAAACCGTTGCCTGTCAATAAAAATTCTCCCGTTTTTTACAAGATAAGGCCCGCCTCCTACCGCGTATTTAACTTTTTCCCACTTATCAGGGGCTATCTTCATTGAGTAATCGGCCCTGTAACCCTTATCTATCCTTCCTTTTACCAGGTATCTCGGCCCAACGAGCACATAACCGCCTTTAGGGATATTAACGCTGCTTTGCTTTATAAGCTCGATTTTAGAATCTTTTACCACTATATGACAATAATCTATGGTTGTTTGCGGGGTTTTTTTTCCCCATCTGTCGGTAAATATTGTGTATCCAAAATCACTATATACAGGCTGGTTGTAATTAAACAGGTCTAATTCAAGCTCTTTTCCTATTTTTATCTTGCCGTTAACGTCCGGTTTATCCATCAGGAATTCATTATGCTCGGTTACGCCAAATACAACACGGTTATAAATAGGCCCGGTAAGAATTTCACCGTCTATAATAGAAACTCCTAGCGGGGCTCCGATATCAGGCTTAAAAAAAGAGGCGTTTACAGCTACAATTGCCTTTTCATCAGAAGCAAACTCGCTTACTTTTTTGACTGAATTCAGTAAATACTCGCCATAAGTCGGCTTAATTACGGTATTGCTTAATTGCAGGTTAACCATAATTATATTAATAACTGCCGGTTTACCGCTTAACCGTCTTTTTACCCGTTTATGTATGATACCTTTAGTTGAACCTATATTTTCATTATGCTTCAGGTCCCTGTAGAATAGGGACAGGTCAGTTAATTTTTTTTGGGCTATTGCTGTATTTGAGCAAAACAATACCAGAAATGACAAAATCGTTGCCTGGAAAAGCTTTTGAAAATTTTCTGCCGTACTCATAGCCTGCATAAATTGTTTTAATCATATAATAATATATTAAACTATTTTTTAGTGTTTGTGACCCTCTAAATTTGGTAGTGGTATAAAATGACGTAATTTTGTACCTCTACCCTCTAATTGATCACTACCCAATTTTTTAAAATCTATCAGAATTCGTAAAGGGCCAAGCAGGTTGATAAAAGTCTCCTTGTCAAAAGGTTTTTTTTGGTAGTAAACTATAGCAAGTCCGGTCATTCCGATAATAATTAAGGGAGCAAAAAATGGCTAAAATTGATATAAAACAGGGCCTGACATTTGATGATATCCTTCTTGTGCCGCAGGAATCAGATGTTTTGCCCAAAGATACCTGTATTGCTACAAGACTGACAAATAAAATAAACCTCAATATTCCGCTTATGAGCGCTGCAATGGATACGGTAACCGAGTCAGACCTCGCCATAAGCATTGCAAGAGAAGGTGGAATAGGTTTTATTCATAAAAATATGCCGCCTAAAGACCAGGCTAAAGAAGTTTTCAAGGTAAAAAAGTCTGAAAGCGGAATGATTGTTGATCCGATTACTATGGAACCCGGACAAAAAATATTTGAAGCTCTTGAAGTTATGAAAAAATATGATATATCAGGGCTTCCTATAACAAAAAACGGCGGTTTAGTCGGAATCCTGACAAACAGGGATTTAAGGTTTGAGACAAACCTTAGCCAAAAGATAGAAGACGTAATGACAAAGCAAAACCTTGTTACAGCTCCTCTGGGAATATCCCTTGAAGATGCGAAAGTGCTTCTTCACAAGAACAGGATAGAAAAACTTCTTGTAGTCAACGATAACTACGAGTTAAAGGGTTTAATTACCATAAAAGACATAGAAAAAGCCATTAAATACCCGCATTCCTGCAAGGATGAACTGGGAAGACTTCGTGTTGGAGCGGCAATCGGGGTTTCTGACGACAGGGATGAAAGAATAAATGCCCTTATAGAAGCCGGGGTTGACGTTTTAACCATAGATACAGCTCACGGGCATTCCAGAAAAGTCATAGATTCAATAAGGGAAATAAAAAGCCGGTATCCTGATATTCAATTAATCGCCGGAAACGTTGCTACGGCCGAAGCAACAGAATCGCTTATCCAGGCAGGGATTGATGCGGTCAAGGTGGGGATTGGCCCGGGTTCAATCTGCACAACAAGGATCGTATCAGGTATCGGGGTTCCGCAAATTACAGCTATTATTGACTGCTGCAATGTTGGGGATAAGTTTGGCATCCCTATAATTGCTGATGGCGGGATTAAATTCTCCGGTGATATTGTAAAAGCCCTGGCAGCAGGCGCAAGTTCCGTGATGATAGGCAGCCTGTTTGCAGGAACAGAGGAAAGTCCGGGGGAAACTATCTTATACCAGGGAAGAAGCTACAAAATGTACAGGGGTATGGGTTCATTAGGAGCTATGAAAGCTGGGAGCAAGGACAGGTACTTCCAGAATGAAACTGAAAATGAAGTTAAGCTTGTCCCTGAAGGAATAGAGGGCATGGTCCCATACAGGGGAACCCTGTCTTTCAATATTCACCAGCTGTTAGGCGGGTTAAGGTCAGGTATGGGTTATGTGGGAGCAAATAACCTTGAGGAATTAAGAAAAAAAGCAAAGTTTGTGCAGATTACACAGGCAGGCTTCAAGGAAAGCCACGTCCATGACGTAACCATCACAAAAGAGTCCCCGAATTACAGGATGAATTAGGAAACTTCTTCATAAAAAGACCGGGCAAAAGGTTCAGGTAAAGGTAATTCATCTTCAATAAGACCTTGAATATGCATTTTCAGGGCTTTTTTTACAATTATCAGGTAATTTTTCATTTCATTCTCCTTTATTTTAGCCCTGCTTGCTTTAAAGTGCTGTTCAATTTTTTTTAAGAAATGTAAATAATTTTTTTTAAATTTAGCAACTTTATTTAATATATCTATTTTATATATATAAGTATATGTAATAGATATATTAAGTTAGTTAAGGTTCTTAAAAGGACCTCTATAAATAGCAATTAAGCTATGTTTTAACAACCAGGAGGATGTTGGATATGATACCAGGGTTGCAAAACCTTTATAACAGCTATAGCACACCTTATATGCTACAGCAGAATCAATACGGCAGTACATCATTTTACAATAGTGTATTTCCAAACAATTTTCAAAATAATTCTGGTAATTTAACTAATATTTATAACTATTATAATTACCAGCCGGATTTTCAATCCCAGGGATTAATGCAGATGTTAACAGGTTTTCTTGGAATATTTACAGGATTAACTGCTACTAAAAATATATCTTCTTCTTCTGCAGGAGAAATTGAACCTTTTGATAAAGCGGAAGCAATGGGCAAAGTAGATGAAGACCTGGCTAACGCTGAGGTTATAACAATTAGCGCAAAAGATATGCCAGAGGCTGAGTTTGACGAATTCATAAAGAACAATATTCATCCAAATGAACTAAGCAAGATTAACCCGGAAGACCTGGCCAAGGTTGATTCTAATGGAGATCCTGTATACCTGATAGTCAGGGGAGTTTATAATCAATATCATATTTATAAAAAACACAGTAATAGCCTATATATATCTATAGCAAATGTAGGGCCCCACAGACTCAAGGTTTACCTGAATAGCGAAGCTGTTAAGGCAAAAGTAGGAGATAATACTGCCGCAGCTCAGAAATGGGCAGAATATGATACTCAATGGGATAAATATAAAGAAGATGTAGATAACCACAACAACAAAGTAAACGAGTATAACGAAAAAGTAAATCAATATAATTCCGAAGCCGGCAACTATAATAAAGAAGTGGATAAATACAACAAAGAAGCTGAAAAATATAACAAAATCACTGAGGAATATAACAAAAAAATAGAAAAATATAACCAAGAAGTTAAAGAATATGAACAATCAACTCTCTCAATAATAATGGCAAGTATGTTTGCAGGCGGGGGTATGTTTAACCTGCAGATGTTAGGTTTGCTGGCATCATCGGAAAAACCGGTAAAACCTGAAATGCCGGCTGAACTTTCATCACCGCCGAAAATCCCTTCAACAGTTGCACCAACAGCGCCGAAGCTGGTTCCATTATCCGAACCAAAAGCGCCCGAAGCCCCGGAAGACACTGTTTCGGAATACTACACAGAAATTGGCGGAAAGCATTCAACTTGAAGGACTTAGAGGTATTTCAAAAATCAACCTGTCTTATGATGAAACCGAAATTATGAACCCTGATGAAAAAGTACATCATTTACAGTTTGGTTCATACACAACAGCTGATAATAAAGTCCACAAAGTTCACGATGTATGGTTTAACCTGGCGTAGCCGGCAGGTTGTTAAATTAATTTTGAGCCCCAGCATCAAGTGCTGGGGCTCAGGCTCATTCATGGGCGGGTTTTGGCAAATGTTGCATATATGCAATTAGAGATTCGAGTTAATTAGCAATTCAGATTATTTATGAGTTAAAATTTAAATTAATTCATATTAATGTATAGGGATGGAGGAAAGCTCACTATGAAAGGCTTTTTAAAAGATATTATACTCAGGTTTTCCTTTTTGGTAATCATTACCCTGGCATGCTGCCCGGTTTTTGCGCAAGAAAAAGAAAGTTATCCATATAATGAATTTAAACCTTTTAAAATGGTTTTTCTGCCGGATATACACCTGTCTTTTGAAGAAAAGCAAGACAAAATTCTTTTTCTGGAAAGCATGGTCATATTCCAGGATGTTGTAAAAAACCTCAATAAAACAACCAGTCCTGACTTTGTGGTTTTTGGCGGGAACCTGACTCATAATTCCGACGGGCAACTTACTGACATGCCCATGTTTCTTGATATTGCCTCTGGCCTGAAAGCTGAATATTACGCAATTTTTGGGGATAGAGAAGCTGACCTGGATAAAGACATGACAAAAGAAATTTTTGCCGGGGAATTTGATGGATTTGACTATGAAAACCAAAAGCAGACTTTCTGGTCTGCTGAACCCGTCAATGGAGTACTTTTAATCGGCATGGACTCAACTGTTATGAATAAAAAATCCGGCTATGTAAATATTCACCAGCTTTTCTGGCTGGATAACGTGTTAAAAAACAACAGGGATAAGTTTACAATAATTGCAATACATCATCCTCCAGTTTCAACTACTGATATAGATAAAACAAAATGGAAAGACTACACCCTGGAAAAACCTGACCTGTTTTTAGAACTCATAAACCTCTACCCCCAGGTAAAAATCGTTCTAAGCGGGCACCACTTTAATAACAGCATTAAAAATATTAATGAAAAATTGTTTATAAATTGTCCTTCTATTGTAGTTTATCCAAATATATATAAAGTTTTAGAAATATACCCGGACAGAGTTGAAATTAAAAATAAAAAAATAAGCTTTAAACAAATAATTGATAAAGCTAAAAAAAACATGCTAAACAGCACTTATGCTAAAGAATTCTGTCCCAAAAAACCGGAAAAGGTCCTGAAATTTCAAGCCGGAGATAAATTTAGCAGAAAAAAAGAGTATTACTTCAGGGAAAAAAAATCACGTTTTTTATGGTTCTAAGACCCTTAATAAATTTGACAAAAAAGTTTTAACATTATCAAATTAATTTACAGTTATTAATAAAATGAGGATAATATGTTAGACCTGCTAAATCCATTTATAAATATATCAGTTGGAACAATACTTTTACTCCTTGGGCACCATGTATTCTGGTTATTTACTGCGGCAATCGGGTTTGTATACGGCTTTAGCAGCATGGTTTCAATGTTTCCTGATATGAAGCTTACATACCTTTCTGTTTCCGGGGGAGTATGCGCTACATTTGGCGCTGTATTAGGCATGACCATGAAAACAATTGCCTGTATAATTGCAGGAATCCTCGGCGGCGGACTGATTGCAACACATGTTTATCCCGTATTTCTGCAAATCCCGGAAACAACAGACTGGATAATTTATACAATCGGCGCTGTAATAGGAGGAATTTTTGCTATTGTATCCTTTAACTGGTTAGTAATTGTCTTTTCAGCAATTATTGGCGCTATGTATATATTTATAATTTTCTATGACGGAAGCCTCCAGCATATTCTTGGTTTTGCCGGAACAGTTTTAATAAGCATAGTACTGCAAGGCTTTTTATACGTAAGAGGTCTTGAAAAAGACGGCCTGCAGTTGGATTAAGTTTTAATCTCAGTCAAAAAATTTATAATATCAATTGCTATAAGTTTTTTATCTTCTTCAGAAACTTGTTTTAAATGTTCCATGGCCATGCTAAGTTTTTCATTTTCATCAAACCATCTTCTTTGAAGCAATACCTGGATTTGGTTGACTTTAACCCCTAACTGCGCAGTTTTTTCCATAATTCTATCGGCAATCTGGTTTTGCTGCTCTACAGATGAGTTACGTATAAAACTGACGGCAAGACTCAGTGTAGGGTCTTTATCGTACCATCTTTGGTTTTGCCTGGAATTATCCTTATTCATCTCTTACCCGTAAATTAAAGTATCTTTAAAAAATATTTTACTATTAAATTGAATAAAAATGTCCTTTTAAATGGCTATATTTTTATATTTTGTTTAATATATACTGTTAGGGAAAGAAAAGAGAGAAAGTGAAAATAAAAGAAAAGGAAAACAAGAAAAAGATGGAAACAATACAAACCTACTCATTAAAAATCGGTGAATATGACGTGGAACTTGAAACAGGCAGGCTGGCAAAATCAGCAGGCGGGGCAGTAACACTAAAAGTCGGGGATAATGTACTACTGGTAACAGCAACCGGGTCAGAAGAACCAAGGCCGGGAATCGACTTTTTCCCTTTGTTGATTGATTATGAAGAAAAATTATCTTCCATAGGTAAAATCCCGGGCAGTTTTTTAAGAAAAGAAGGCAGGCCTTCCGACAAGGCAATTTTAATAAGCAGGCTGATTGACAGGCCAATCAGGCCTCTTTTCCCCAAAGGGTATAGAAATGATGTCCAGGTAGTAGCAACCGCACTCAGCTCTGACCAGCAGGTCCAGCCTGATACTTTTGCGATTTTCGGGGCATCAGTTGCGCTTGGGCTCTCAGGGCTTCCATTTGAAGGCCCGATCGGTGCTGCAAGGGTTTCTATAGTTGAAGGAGACCTGACAATAAATCCGACTTATGACCAGGCAAATGAAAGCGACCTTGATATTGTGGTTGCCGGAACAGAAGACTCTGTAATCATGGTAGAAGCCGGGTGTAAGTTTGTTTCAGAAGAAACAATACTTACAGCTGTTGAATTTGCCATGGAAGAGATTAAAAAACAGGTAGAAGCCCAAAAAGAGTTCTTTAAGCAGTGCGGAATTACACAAAAAGAATTTGTAGCCCCATATGATACTTCCGAGATCAAAAAACTGGTTTTAGAAGTATGTAATGACAAAGTTCACAAGGCATACCACCAGTTTGACAGGGATGTGAGAAAACAATTGATCAGCGAAGCTAAACAGGCTTTAAAAGAAAAAATTGACGCTCTTGAAGAAAGCCATTCAGTCAAAAAACTTCTTGAAGAGTCAGGACTTGACTTTGTGGGAGAAGAATTCAAAGCCCTGGAAAAACAAATAATGAGAGATATGATCGTAAACGAAGGCGTAAGGGCTGACGGTAGAAAATACAATGAAGTCAGACCCATAACCTGTGAAACCGGATTGTTGCCAAGGGTTCACGGCTCAGCGGTATTTACCAGGGGAAGCACACAGGTCCTTTCCTGCGCAACACTGGCAGGCCCGGGACTTGCACAGGAACTTGAAGGTGTTGACCCCCAGACAGAAAAACGCTACATGCACAACTATGCGTTTCCGGCTTATTCAGTTGGCGAAGTAAGACCTTTAAGAGGTCCTGGAAGAAGGGAAATTGGCCACGGGGCGCTTGCGGAAAGAGCGATTCTGCCTGCCCTGCCTCCAAAGGAAGAGTTTGTATACGCAATAAGAGTTAACTCGGATGTCCTTGAATCAAACGGCTCAACCAGCATGGCAAGTACCTGCGCAAGCTGTCTTTCACTAATGGACGCCGGGGTACCTTTAAAAACCGTAATTGCCGGGGTTGCAATGGGCCTTGTCAAAGAAGGCGATAAAACAGCAGTCCTGACTGATATTCAGGGAATTGAGGATTTCCTGGGCGATATGGACTTTAAAGTAACCGGGGACAGGGAGGGGATCACCGCTCTCCAGATGGATATCAAAATTAAAGGCCTTGACCTGAAAACCCTTACAGAAGCTATAAACGAGGCAAAAGAAGGAAGACTGTTTATACTGGATAAAATGATAGAAACTCTTCCCGAACCAAGAAAAGAGCTTTCTAAATACGCTCCAAGGCTTGAAACACTTAAAATTGACCCTGATACAATCGGCGGGCTAATCGGTCCCGGCGGTAAAACAATCAAGGGTATCATCGAGCAAACCGGTGCGACTATTGATATTGAAGACGACGGGACTGTTCACGTCGGATGTTCTGAAGGCGAAGGAATGAAAAAAGCGATCCAAATGATCAGGCAGCTTACCCTCAAGCTTGAGCCGGGAATGATTTTACCGGGTGTTGTTGTAAGAACATTGCCCATAGGCGCGTTTGTCGAAGTTGCTCCCGGAAAAGACGGGCTTGTCCATATTTCAAAGCTTGCCCCAAGACGTGTCCAGAGCGTTGATGAGGTTGTAAACCTTGGCGATAAAGTCGTGGTAAAGGTTATCGGGATTGACGAAAAAGGCAGGGTAAACCTCTCGCTTAAAGACGTAACCGAGCAGGAGAAAGAAGCGGCTTTAGCAGGCAGTTTGTAATGAAACACGGCTTTAAGGTAAAAGTATTTCCGGGCGACACTGACTGCTATGGTGTTGTATGGCATGGCGCATATCTAAAATGGCTTGAAGCGGGAAGAATCGAAATCCTTGAGCAAATAGATATCAAGTTTCAGGAAATGAGCGTCCTGGGAATTTTAATGCCTGTTACCGAGCTTAAAATCAGGTACAAGCACTTTGCAAGGGCCTATGATGAACTTTCAATTGAGACTTCTATTAAAGAGCTTGCTAAAGCCCGGCTAACTTTTTACCAGGAAATCAAGAATATAAATACAGGCGATTTAATTCTGCATGCAGCCGTAACAGGTGTTACAACTGACAAAAACGGAAAGCTTTACCGTGTAATTCCCGACTACCTGCAAGAAAAGCTGGAAGCAGTCTCAAAACATATTTTGAAGAGTTCTTAACCCGTCATTCAGGTTAATTAACTAATTTTTGCCGGTTGATTATAAGGTCAATTAATTCCCGGTTACTATAGTAATTTTCGATAATTTCAATATTAACCCCGAGTTCTTCCTCTATCTCCTTTAGCGTTACGTTATCCAGAAACTGCTCTGTATACTTTCTGAGCATTACAGAGGGAATTACAAGGTTAGTAATCTCATCTTTCATAGGCAGCAGGATTTCTCGCAAGTCCTTTCCCGTAACCAGCCCGGAAACCGTAACTTTTTCCCCCCAGAAGCTGCTTTTTACAGGGACCAGTTTTATATTTAAGTTTTTAATTTTGTTAAGATCATCTACTATGGGCTGCATAACTTTGCCGGCAAGTAGTCCGGTTGCTATTGTGAGGTTATATGGCTTGCAAAGCGACTCAGGCAAATCCTTTTTATGCTGTTTATAGTCTTCCAGCAGGACCCTGGCTGCTCCAACCCCGTCTTCAAGCTGGCCATAACCCCTGTAGGCATCATCTTCCGGAAATTCAATACCTGCTTTAATATAAAACTCGTCAGAAGCAACAGCCAGGCTATAGCCGATTTTTTCATTAAACCTGCCTGCCTGCTCAATTACGCTTTTGGCGATTTCAGCGGTTACCGGGTTAAGTCCGCTGTCAGCCCTGTATTTTGTAATGCCTACAGGTACTATGGCAATTGATATGATATTTGACTTTAGCCCGGCAAGGTCATTAAGGGTTTTTTCAAGCTCATCACCGTCGTTTAAACCCGGGCAAAGCACGATTTGTGCATGAACAGGAATATCAAGACTATTAAGCCATTTTAATTCCTGCAAAATAGTGCCTGCCCCTGGGTTATTTAGCATTTTGCAGCGAATTCCGGGGTTTGTAGAATGGACAGAAATGTACAAAGGCCCAAGCCTTAACTTTTCAATGCGTTGTTTATGCGCAGGTTTGAGGTTAGTAAGCGTAATATAAGTGCCCTGAAGATATGACAGCCTGTAATCATCATCTTTTACATACAGGCTTTTTCTTAATCCATCAGGTTGCTGGTCTACAAAGCAAAATACACAGCGGTTATTGCAGGGAATAACCCTGTCAAACACTGCTGATTCAAATACTATGCCAAGATCTTCTTCCGCATCTTTTTCTATATCAATGATCTCTTCTTCGCCGGAAGCACGTTTTATATGCAAACTTAGCTCTTCTGAGGCTGTGAAATACTGATAATCAATCAAATCACGCAGCTTCATCCCGTCAACAGAGACAATTTCATCTCCCTGAATAATTTCCAGATCAGCAGCAATGCTTTGGGGTTCTACACTATTTACTATCGCACTCATTTTTTTGTGAAAAGTACTACTCTGGTTTATTTATATCACAAAGCAGAAGTTTGTAACTTGATTTGGCCGGGGACAAATTGACCCGTTACAATTTCATTTATAATATCCATATAGTTATCAGATAAAATTTGTAATTTTTATCCCGGTCAGGTTAAGGTTCAGGTTCCGGGCCAGATACCTGATAAACCCGCCTTTTTTTATGTCATTGCGAGGAGGGCACAAACCCTTCGCTGAAGGGTTTGTGCCCTACGTGGCAATCCATATAATTGAAATGTTTTTATAGATTGCTTCGTCGTTTCACTCCTCGCAATGACGGTTTTGGCAAATGTTGCATGTATGCAATTAGAGATTCTAGTACTCTGTTAAATTAATTTTGTCCGTCATCCTGAGGCTTGCCGAAGGATCTCAGGTAATGAGATTCTTCGCCCGCACCGCCTATGGCGGGAGGCGGCTCAGAATGACGATTCTATAAAATTTACTTAACTGTGCAATAGTGGTAAAAGCAACATAGATTTACAAAAAATGCCCGGTTAACAGCATCTGTTTATAAGGCAAACTTTTCTATTGCAAGTGCTGCTCCGTCATTATTTACGCTTTCAGTTACGTAATCTGCTGCCTGCTTAAGGTTATCATGGCTGTTTCCCATTGCTACGCCTGTTCCGGCAAAATCGATCATTTCCCTGTCATTATCATGGTCGCCTATAGCCATAATTTCTGCTCGGTCAATTCCCCATTTTTCAGCCAGGAACATAATTCCATCAGCTTTTGAGCATTTTTTATTTATAAATTCACAAAAATAATCCGTTGATTTGGTTATATTCAGCCTGTCAGAATATTTTTCCTTAAATTCCCCCACAAGTCTGTTAATTTTTTCAGGATCAGGATCCATGGCCAGGATTTTGGTCGGCAAAAAGTTTTCACAGTTTTCAAAACAGTCTACTGTATGGTAAGGAATACTTCTTCTTTGCGCATAGTCAACAAGGATAGGCGATGCGGTTTCTACATAAAGCTTATCGTCAAGATACGCATTTATCTGCACATTTTTTTTCCTGGTATCCCTGATTACTTCATAAGAAATGTCTGTGTTCAAATAATGATGCAAAAGCGTTCTGTCTGATTCATGGAATTCTTTGATCAAGCTTCCCTGATAAACAATTAAAGGGGTCTTTAGACCAAGTTCAACCGCAGTGGGAACAGTTGCACTGTACATCCTGCCCGTTGCAATCATAACTTTGATGCCCTTTTTAACCGCACAAGAGATTGTATTTTTTACCCTGTCGGAAATCCGGTAGCTTTTATCCATTATAGTACCGTCAACATCAAGGGCTATTAGCTTTATTTCTGAGTTTTGCATATTAATATTTTAGTTTAAGAACTTTTAAAAAGAAAGAATTTACATTAACTCAGTTATAAAGATATAAGAGCATGTAAAAAGGGCCTGCTTTGCAGCAGGCCCTTTTTTAAGGCGCGATATTTTTAATTAACCTATATCAGGCTCAGGGCGATTCCCGGGGATTGGTTTGCCTGGGCTAATAGTGTTGCTGAAGCCTGCTGTAATATCTGGTTTCTGGTTAAAGTCGCAGCTTCCTGGGCAACATCAACGTCTCTGATCCTGGACTCGGATGCTGACATGTTCTCATACTGGATGTTCAAACTGTCAATAGCTGATTCTAACCTGTTCTGGAATGAACCGATTGTTGACCT
>JANQEB010000220.1 GCA_028278605.1 Candidatus Gastranaerophilales bacterium | reverse complement strand
TGCGAGCGAAGCGAAGCAATCCATCACCAAGTAGACTCAAGTGGATTGCTTCGTCGTTTCACTCCTCGCAATGACGCCACGTCAAAAAATACCACTGCCAGAATTTTTTATTATTTCCTTAATTCTTCCCTGGTATTCCCCGCATCAATGAGGAAATTTTTGTTTATTCCCCATTGATGCGGGGAGTTTTAGTTGATTTCGTTTACCGGGCCGGCTAAGTTTAAAGCTTTAACAGGACGGGTACTATCTTATTTTTATTGCAAAATGTTACAATTTTTGTATAAATTTTAAAAAAATAAACAATTTTTTTAATTACGTATTTTATATATATTGAAAATGTAATTTAAGGTATTAATATATAGGAAGATAAAGTTAAGGAGACTTTAAAATGGTATTACAAACAAATCAGGTTGTATCAAACTTACAAGCAGCAGGCATTGCACAGGCAAAAAGCAATAAACAATTAACTTTTGGCAGGAATAACCAACAACAAGAAGGTTTTAATGCAAAAGGAGCAGCAGTAGCGACTTTAGGCGGTACTACAATAGGGGCATTGGTCCCGGCAGGTATGATGGGAGTCCCAAAATTTAATACCCCGCCTTTGCTGGAGTCAGCCCTGAAATCTTTGGACTCACTGGGATTAAGTGATCAAGTTGTAAAAAATTTAAAAGAAGAGGAATTTTCTGTAGGTGAAGAAAAAATTAAGGGAGCAGGTGATGCTTTAGATAAGGCAAGGACTAATGCACGAACTGCAATAGTAAGCTTTATGAATGAAACTAAAGTATCAAAAGCATTTAGTCCTTTAGCAACTGATTCAAAATTCACACCAGAAGCGGCAAAAGAGTTAAATGCTATATATGACAGAATAATGACAGGTTATTCAGACAAGAAAGCAATAACTTCAGCAGAGATAAGGACAAACTTGGGTAATGAAATTATTAAAGAGGTAAATCGTGAAGGCTCAGAACTTGGAAAGCTAATTAGGGAAGCAGCTCCTGAACATCCCCTTAGACAGGCCTTTAAAGTTGCCGAAGGTGAAAAAAAAGCTATATCACTAGCAGATAACGTTTTAGACTTAGTTGATGACAAAGGTAAGCAGCTATCTGATGATGCGGCAAAAGTATTCACAGAAGCTGTTGATAAAACCCAGAGCCAACTTAAGGAACTTGTAGAGAAAATTGCCCCGGATTTAGGTAAAGCCCCTTCCGTGAAGAGAATTTTTATAGGCGCAGCAGCTACAGGTGCGGCAGCATTAGCTCTTTATGCCGGATTCAAAGCATTTGACAATGAATAAAGAGGCTTAACGATATTATTGTAATACCATACCGTTTATAAAAAGCCAAAAGACATAAACAGGTCTTTTGGCTCTTTTATTTAAGAAACAAGGCTAAATTTTATAGTAACCTGAGAAAATCAGTATACCGGTTTTATGAAAGTTACGCGCTTCTTACAGCGTTTCTAAGGCCGGAATCTTTCTGTACCCCTTCTGAAACCATAGAAAAGAATTGCCTGCTGTTACGGTTAAGAATATCAAAAACTTCCTGCATAGAAGTTCCTGACCTGACCTGGGGCGCATACAAATAATTAGGTTGTCCCCCTTTTTCCGTCTGTACCTGCCCATTTAACATTTTAAACAAAGTTGCCTGCTGGCCGGGATTTAATATCATCTCGGAACCATGCGCCACAACCGGCACAGGCTGGCTAAAATTCCCGGGAACAATTCCGCCGGAGTCAAAAATTCCCCCCAGGCCAAAAAGCCCGCCGGGATTAAATCTATTACCGCCAGAATACCAGCCGTTAAAAGAGTTTAGAAGATTTTCCAATGAGGTAATTAAATTGGAATATTTAGGAAATAAATCCTTAAGAGCATCAAGGTTAAATTTTAGCTGCCCTGTTTGCTGAGCAAAATTATTAACCTGTTGTGAATTAATTATATTTTCAAATAAGCTGATTAATTTATTATATTTAGGAAAAAGTTCTTGCAATATACTTACATCCATTATCGGCTTAGAACCTAAGGGAGAAGTATCAAAAGCTTTACCTGAGAAATTTTTGCCTAATAAACCGAACTGAAATTCTTCCTCAGGTGTAACTCCTATAGAGTTTTTTATGGCTTTTATACTGCTTTCCATTGACTTTGCAGTATCTTCAAAGTTTTCCTGGACACCGTCCAGGGATTTTTGTAAACCCCTGGTATTAACAGATAAATCCAGTTTATTTAACTTTTTAAAATTATCTGATAATACAATTGAAGTATTATTAAACATTCTTGATAATTTTCTTGAATCTTTATCAAGGCTTTCTCTTAATTTTTTTACAGATTTTTTAAATTCGGTAATTTCTCTTATTTCATCCATACCAGGCACTCCTTAAGCCATTTTTAATTTTCTTTGGGCTTCTTTTTCAGCAACAATAGAAAGAAATTCCACAGTGCTCCTGTTTAAAGCGTTCATTAACTCTTCCCTGGTATTTCCCGCATCAATGACCGGGGAATAAACAAAGATTTCCCCATCGCCAAAACGCTCCCTTATTTTAAGCCGGCTGACCAGGTTAGCCTGCTGATCACTGTTTAATATCATCTCGGAACCATGGGCCATAACAGGCACGGGCTGTGAAGAATCCCCCGGTACAATCCCGCCGGAAGCAAAGCTTAAGAACTCACTATTAAATGAATTTCCCCCGTTAGGCCCATAATCCCCGGAGTCAGTATCAACAATTTCCCCGTAAACATCAAGAACTTCCCCTGTATCCCCGTAATCCGGGATATCAATATCTTCAATATCCTCAATATCGTCAACATACACTCCTGCCTCTTCAGCTTCTTCTTTTGCTGCCTCTGCCGCGTCGATTTTTCTTTGCTCAATAATTTTTAAAATAATGATTAATTGCTCAGGAAGCTCTGCAACCTGGGAATTGAAGTTATTTAGGGATTTTTTAAAGTTGTCGGTATCAATGGAGAGGTCAAAATTATTGAATCCCTCAAAGCTCTTAGCTAATTGGTTTGAGATATCCTGAAAACGATTTGCTATTTCTTTAAAAAAGTCCTGCATCTCTTCCCATGAATCCATCTCTCTAGTCAAGCTTTTAAGTCCTTCCAAGGGTACAGCAGTTGCTATTCTTGTCAAAGGGCCTCCCATATGGCCAAGCCATTCTGCTGGCACATGAATGAGAAGTGCTTTAGTTAGGCCGTACTTTTTATAATCTTCATGAAATTCTTTAGCTAAGTCGGCATAATTTAAACCTTTTATGAGGCGTCTACTTGCTCTAAAGAATTTAAAATTTTCCCGGGAACTTTTAGTTTTGTCGATGAAAATTTTATTTAATTTTTTAGAGTAGGGGTTAATATTTTTTTCTATTCTTTCAAGGTGTTCACTAGCGTTTTTCTGGTACTTTTTTGTTTCTTTTAAAGCTCTTTCTAAAGATTCTTCACCATATATTTCAGCTAATTTCCTAACATATTTTTTTGATAAGCTTTTTTTGTTATCATCTTTTGCCATAATTATTATTCCAATCTATAAATCCAATCTTCACTTAAAGAATTATCTTTTAAGTTATTAAATATATATTCCAAAGTAATTTCCATGAGCTCATCAGGCTCCGGAGTCAAAACTCTTCTTTTAAAAAACTTGCCGGATAATTTAAAAACGAGTTTTCTTATATTTTGTAAATCAAACATTAAAGCAGAACCACCTGAAAAAGTCGAACTTTGAATATGAATATCTATGATATCCTTTAACCAGATGCTTTTAGGGATAAAAAAGATATTTTGATATAAAATTCTTTTATTGGTTAATAAAACACAGGAAAAGAACATATGAGCAGCAATAAAGCTTATCAAAAGCATGATGCCCGTTATGATTATATGTTCAAAACTATGAGTTATGATCGCCAATAGAAAAGCGTAACTCAGCGCATATAGAGTTAATGAAAACAAAATAGTATTAAAAATCTTAGTAAAAAGATTTCTTTTAGGCCTAAAAATTATCATTTCATCATAATCTAGCTTCATAATTATCCCTTTTTGTGAATACCATAAGGACAATTATAATCAGAAAACACCAAACAATTAAGCAGCCTAAAGGATTTTTTACGTATACTTTCTTTTTTCGTTATAATTATTATTATGAAAATAATATTAATTATAAATTTTTTAATTATTTTTTTTAGTATAAGCTCTGGTTTTGTAAAAGCAGAGGATAAGCCTATTTATAAAACGCAGGCTGAAATTAATATAGCTTCTCGTAAGGATTTAGAAAAGGTAAATGACAAACTTAAATTAATAATTAAGAAGGTAAAAAAAATTTTTAAAAAAGATAGCTTATTTTTAAATGAATTTGATAACTCTCAAAGAGCCTGGGTAAATTATAAAGAGGCCATGGTGGAAAATCTCTATCCTAAAATGAACTCTGAGAAAATTAATAAAAAAAATAATTTACCTTATTGTATGTTATACGGCACTATTGATATAGGATTTAGATATTCATATATGCGAGAATTAACAGAAGACAGAATTAAACAGTTAAAAAGACTTGTAAAATTAAGATGTTTAAATAATCCTGATATAATTGACGAAGAGTTTTGTCAAGACGATTATATTGAAAACCTTTGACTAAATTAATGAAATGATTCCTTAATTTATTTAAAAAGCTTTTCTACGTATTCATCTTTTTAATTCCGAGAATAGCTGGAGTTGTAGAATGGACTTATGGAAAAGAACCTGCATTATGGTATGTTACAAGAGATGGAAAATTAAAAGCTTATTAT
>JANQEB010000201.1 GCA_028278605.1 Candidatus Gastranaerophilales bacterium | reverse complement strand
AAAGTCAATAATAATTCTGGAACTGTAAATCCTTTTTTCATAAAAGCCATAACCCCCTAGATTAATCACTATATTAAAATTATACAATATTAATTATTAAGGAACAAGGAAAAAGATTTTACGTATTAAATAATGTGACCTATCAGAATAATTGAAATAGCTGAATCAAATACAACTTGCACATCTCGATACATAACCGAAAAAATTGAAGAAGAATTTAAGCTAAAACTCCATCCTGACACGATAAAGTATCATTTAAAAAAAAGAAGGATACGTTTACAAGCGCACAAGAAACAGCCTCAAGGTCAAAAGAGATGGGTTAAAATTCGATAAAACAAAATTAACTCTTAACAGTCTTCAAAAATTAGCTGATGACGGAAGAATTAACCTAATATACCTTGATGAAACAGGCTTTTCAGGAAATCTGCCTGTAAATTACAGCTGGATCAGAATCGGAATGCAAAAATGCATAGAAAAAATCAATGACCACAGCATAAAAGTCAACGCATTATGTATGCTAAATTACTCTACCTGCTTGCATTCTCACTTTTTCGACCGAGCTCCTCGGAATGACATCTCGGGAGCTATCAACATGGTGTCGGGAGACAAGGTAAAATTCCAAGTTTTTCCTTTTTTATGGGCTACTTTTCAACATCCTGCTAGAGGAAAAAGAAGTTGAACTTTTTCTATAGACCGCCCCAGAATTTATCTTTATTTTCAGATGAAGAAGAATCAATTTCATCACCAAATAGATATACTGCTGTGCATCCTGAGTAATCCGAGTCTGAGCAGTCTTTTCCGTCCTTTAACCCGTAAGGACTAATTCCGTCTAACTGTAAATGAAAATTAAAAATATCTCTGCCTACTTTATTAGGCCCTTTTGAACCGTTTGTATCCAGGCTTATTATTGCGCATTCAGCAATTCCGTTAGAAGTATTCGTGCAGTCAGCAGAAGAATGGATAAATCCTATATATTCTCCTGAGGTCATTACAAAGCCGGCTTCGGGAGTGGCAGCGGGATCAGTAGTAGTTTTTCCTCCTCCCCAATAAGCATGTGCAACCCACGGGTTTGACAGTTTTGCATACCAGCATATTCCTGATACTCCGCCAGAAGCGCAATCTTTTAGAGTATTTAATTTTTCGGAATACAAGCCGGAAAAACATTCTGCATCAGAACAAACTCCGGCAAAGCTTTCTGAATTATCAAGTAGAATTAAACTGGTCGTTTTTGTAAGTGTAGAATATAATCTTTTTAAAGCAACTTTTGCAGCTTTATCATCTGTAGTTAACAACAAATTTGAAATTACTATGGCTGCTATAACTCCGATTATTGCCAAAGTCAATAA
>JANQEB010000150.1 GCA_028278605.1 Candidatus Gastranaerophilales bacterium | reverse complement strand
ACTAAGGAACAAACAAAAAGTTTTTACATCTGTTTTGTATTTTACGTCATCCTGAGCCAGCTCGCCCTGCGAGCTGTGCCGAAGGATCTCACCGTTTTAGACCTTGAGATCCTTCGCCCCCCCCGCCTATGGCGGGAGGCGGCTCAGAATGACGAAATGAGTAAAAATTTTTTGTTAACTACTTATTAGCTATATTAGTATGACAAACAGCTATTGCAACAGCATCAGAAGTGTCATCCAGCCTGGGAAAGTCCTGTCCTGAAAATAAAACTCTAACCATATCCCTGACATCTGCTTTACATGCTCTTCCATACCCGGTTACAGTCTGTTTTACCACAAGAGGAGTATACTCAAAAATTGGTATATTAAGCTTTTCCAGGGCCATTAAAATCACCCCGCGAGCTTCACTGACTGACATGACAGTTTTAGCGTTTTTAAAATAAAAAAGCTGTTCAACTGCCGCTGCTTCAGGCCTGTATTTTTCTACAAGATAGACAAGGTCATCATGGATTTCAAGAAGCCTTTTAGGGTTTTCAGAGTTCTTGCAAGTCTGTATAGACCCGCAATTAACGATTTTATACGGCCGGTCATCGCTATCCTGATCATAATCAAGCACACAATAACCTACAATAGCCATGCCGGGATCAATTCCTAAAATACGCATTACAATACCTTAACTCCAAATTCCGCAAGGATTTCAGCTGTCTTATAAACAGATATACCCACTATATTAGAATAGCAGCCATTTATGCCTTTGACAAATATTGCCGCTTTTCCCTGAATAGCATATGCGCCTGCTTTATCCGCCGGCTCTGCTGTCTTTATATAGTCCCGGATTTCATCATCCCGGATTTCTCGAAAGCTGACTTCGCTGGTAACAGAGGTTTTAACTGTTTTTTGAGTCTGGTTATCATGCACTGCGATAGCGGAAATTACCCTGTGAACCCTTCCGCTAAGTAACTTAAGCATATTAAAAGCGTCATTACTATCTTTTGGCTTGCCAAGAACCCTGTTGTCTATGACTACAACAGTATCAGAACCTATTATAACCGCAGGGAAACTAATTTTATCCTTTACATCAAGGACTTTCTGAAGGGCAAGGTCTTCTATCAGTTTATATGAAAAGGGTTTATGCTCAATATCTTCTTCAACAGAAGAAGGAATAACCGTAAATTCAAGCCCGATAGTTTTAAGTAGTTCTCTTCTTCTTGGAGAAGCCGATGCCAGTATAATTTTCTTGTTCATGACAATTTCAAACCAGGTTATTGATTATTATTTTATCATTAGCAGTTTTAAAGGTTGAGTATTTTTTTTGACTGAACTGTTTTCGGGATGATTCAGGACTTTTTGTTATAAAATATTTGAAATTTTTGCTTATTTATATTTTGAAACTAAAATATTTTATAAATGCATCAACAAAAATCTATAAAAAACTAAAAAATGCTAAAAAGTACTAAAAAATACTATAAAGCATTTTATTTAATACTTTATGCATAAAAGTTTTAAAATAAAAAAGGAACAGGTTCTATGAAAGATACTAATTCTCTTACAGAAGAGCTTTTTACAGGCATTCCGGAGATAGATGAGCAGCATGACCAGCTTATAAGTCAGTTAAGTAATTTAAATACCTTATTATTCCAGGGATTCACTGTAAAAGATGTTAATATATTTTTGAATTATCTGGATAATTATATAGCTTTGCATTTTTTAACTGAAGAAAATTACATGCACCGGTTTAAATATAAAAATGCAGATGAGCATAAACAAGAACATAAAAATTTTTATGAAAATTATACGTATTTTAAAAAGCTTCTTGAAGAAGAAGCTGATGTAAATATAGTTTCAAGCACATTAAATTCTAAAATAATTCAATGGCTTGAAAATCACCTGAAGACGCAGGATAAAAAACTGGCAAATTTTTTATTTTCCACAAACAATGAAAACTAGTGCTCTGTTAACTTAACTGTAAACTAGCGCACGTTTTCCGGGTTTATAGCCAGAAATGCTATTTTATTTAACCCGAGTTAATTAACCTCAATGACGGGTTCAAAATTTTTCAAAAATCTATATGGAATTGTTAAGGGCCGAAGGCCCTTGACTTCCTTAAGGGTGGGAGTGGTGGGGATTTTTGAAAAATTTTGAAAATTATACTAGGCTATAGTTCATTTTTAGCTAACCCGTTATTCGGGTTAATTACCAAAATTTTTAATTCAAATCAGAAAAAGCATTCTGAAAACTGACTATTTTTCCTTCTTTAACCTCTCTCATACTCTCAAG
This sequence comes from Candidatus Gastranaerophilales bacterium, assembly GCA_028278605.1. Classification (GTDB taxonomy): domain Bacteria; phylum Cyanobacteriota; class Vampirovibrionia; order Gastranaerophilales; family UBA9971; genus JANQEB01. The sequence continues at coordinate 792 of JANQEB010000150.1, read as the reverse complement.
AAGCATATGAAAATGGTCGTCTTCAAAGACCATGCTTAATGTTGTGAGTTCTGAGCCGTCTATTTCTTCAATGGTACCGGATAAAACATCTTGAAGCAGCGCTTTTCTTTTTAATGCTTCGCTATAGCTGTACATAAATTTACACCTGATTTATTTTGCCCCTACTTATATATAAAAACTTTTATTTGCCAAAAATTGCCTTTTTACGAAAATTAAAAAACACGCGGTTAAACTGCGTGTTTTTTAATTCTCGTAAAAAAAGCTCTTAATTAAAGAATAGATTCTAACAATGCAGCGTTTTTATTTGCTGATGCTATGTTTCTAACTTTTTTTCTGCTCACATAAGTTCTAAGCGCTTCTCTGATAAGTTCGCTTCTTGTTCTTTGCTCGTCGCCTGCTACGCCGTCGATTTCTTCTAAAAACCTGTCAGGCATTGAAATAAGTACTCTTGCCATAGAATTCTCCTCCCAAGAAGATTTTTACTACCACTCGTTTATTTTTTTCTCTATTTTTGTCTCTCAATATATTAAAAAAATATTAAGACAAATAATTGCATAGAATATTATTTTTGTTACAAAATTTAATATACTTGCTATATACTAAAGAAATAAAATTAATTTATTATAATCTTTTAAATGCTATTACTCTACGGTAATTTAAGTGTAACTACTTCAGGTACCTGTACTGCAAAAATTTTTCAAAATCGCCCGCCACACCCTCCCTGATTGAGGTTAAAGGGCGAAGCCCTTTAACAATTCTATATAGATTTTGAAAAATTTTTTAATTTAATAG
>JANQEB010000115.1 GCA_028278605.1 Candidatus Gastranaerophilales bacterium | reverse complement strand
ATCCACTTGAGTCTACTTAGTGATGGATTGCTTCGCCCGCCCCGCCCATGGCGGGTACCGGGCTCGCAATGACAAATCACGTATTTTTATACCACTGCCTAAAAAAGTTTGAACTTTGTTAATTCAACTCCATCATAAAGCCGCTAACCCGGGAGGTTGGCGGCTTTATTACCTGGAGTTTTGGGGCGGATAGCGGAGTTTACGGGGCCGGCTTTCAAAAGAAAATTATTTGGAGAGGGTTTTATGATATTTTTTCGCGGAAATTTGGCAAAATTCCCGGTTTGGTTTCTTCATGACAGCTTCCCCTGAAAGGAATCCCGGTAAATTTGTTTTATTTCCGACATAAGCGGGTAGCGTGGGTTTGCCCCTGTACACTGGTCATCAAATGCCAGCTCTGTTAAAGCTCCGACTTTTGCGTTAAATTCTTCCTCGTCAACACCTGCTTCTTTGATTGACAAAGGTATATTTAACTCTTTTTTAAGGTCGTTAATTGCTTTTATCAAAGCATCAACTTTGTCCCGGTTATTTTCACCTTTAAGTCCCAGGGCATCAGCGATTTTAGCGTATCTTTCCACTGCCTGAGGGAATTTATACTGCGGGAAACACCCTTGCTTTGCCGGGCATTCCGTTGCATTGAACCTGATTACCTGGTTAATAATCAGCGCGTTAGCTATACCGTGGGACAGGTTAAATTCCGCTCCCAGCTTGTGTGCCATTGAGTGGCATATACCAAGGAAAGAGTTGGCAAATGCCATACCCGCCATAGTGGAAGCATAATGTATCTTCTCTCTTGCGACAGGGTTATTTGCTCCTTCTTTATAAGCCGCGGGAAGGTAATCGAAGATCATTTTGATTGCCTCTATCGCCGTGCCGTTAGTAAATTCGTTAGCTACCACTGATACATAAGCCTCAATTGCGTGAGTCAGGGCATCTATCCCGGAAGCCGCCGTTAAACCCTTTGGCATATCCATAACCAGCTCAGGGTCAACTATAGCCATATTTGGAGTAATCGCATAGTCTGCAATCGGGTATTTAGTATGGGTTTTATCGTCTGTGATAACCGCAAACGGCGTTACCTCAGAACCCGTGCCGGAAGTTGTCGGAATGGCTACCATTTCAGCTTTCCGCCCGAGTTCCGGGAAGGTTGCTATTCTCTTCCTGATGTCCATAAAACGCATTGCAATATCTTCAAACTTAAGCTGCGGCTGCTCGTACATTAACCAGATAATCTTTGCCGCGTCAATCGGGGAACCACCGCCAAGAGCAATAAACACATCCGGCTGGAAGCTGTTTACCAGCTCAAGTGCTTGATTTGTAGTTGCTATGGTTGGGTCAGGTTTTACATCAGAGAAAACCTGGTATTGAACCCCGATTTCATCGAGGATTTTTGTAACTTTTTCTGTGTATCCCATATCAAACAGCACCTGGTCTGTAATGATGAATGCCTTCTTCTTGCCGGCGAGCTCTCTCAGGGCAAGATTTGTCGCTCCCTGCTTGAAGTATACCTTTGGCGGGACCCTGAACCATAACATATTTTCTCTCCTTTCAGCCACAGTCTTGATGTTCAATAAATGCTTAGCTCCAACGTTTTCGCTCACAGAGTTTTTGCCCCAGCTGCCGCAGCCGAGAGTCAATGACGGTTCTAACCTGAAGTTATACAGATCACCAATCGCCCCGTGGGATGATGGGGTATTAATCAGAACTCTTCCCGTCTTGAGGAGATCCCCAAAAGTCCGGATTCTGTCCCGGTTCATCGGGTTGGTGTAAAGAACGCTTGTATGTCCCTGACCTCCAAAGTCAATCAGGCTAACAGCTTTATTTACTGCTTCATCGTAGTTTTTGGCTTTATAAAGAGCCAGTACGGGAGATAGTTTCTCATAAGAAAACTCTTCTTCCGGCCCAACTTTTTCAACCTCGCCAATCAGGACTTTTGTTGCTTCGGGGACTTCTATGCCGGCCAGTTGCGCGATCTTACATGCGGGCTGCCCGACTATCCCGGCGTTAAGTTTTCCGTCCCGGATTATGGTTTTTCTTACTTTGCCTGCTTCTGTTTTGTCCAGGATATAAGCCCCCCTGAAAACAAATTCTTCTTTTATCTGCTCGTAAACTTCTTTTACGGCGATTACCGATTGCTCAGAAGCACAGATCACCCCGTTATCAAATGTTTTACTCATTAAGATTGAGTTGACAGCCATCTGAATGTCAGCAGTCTCATCAATAACTGCCGGGGTATTACCGGCGCCTACGCCTAAAGCCGGTTTCCCTGAGCTATAGGCTGCTTTCACCATCCCTGCGCCGCCTGTTGCCAGGATTAAATCTACTTCTTTATTACCCATAAGAGCCTGGGATAATTCAACGCTTGGAACATCAATCCAGCCAATAATACTGTTCGGAGCGCCGGCTTTTACCGCCGCTTCCAGAACAATCTTAGCTGCCTTAATCGTGCAGTCTTTTGCTCTTGGGTGCGGAGAAAATATAATGGCGTTCCTGGTTTTTATCGCAAGTAACGCTTTGAATATAGCGGTAGAAGTAGGGTTTGTAGTGGGAACAACCCCCGCGATAATACCGACCGGCTCAGCGATTTTTGCTATGCCGTCGGTTTTGTCCTCTTCGATAATTCCACAGGTTTTTGTATCTTTAAACTTGTTAAAGATATACTCGCAAGCAAAATGGTTTTTAATCACTTTGTCCTCTACAATACCCATTCCTGTCTCTGCCACGGCATCTTTTGCAAGGGGGATTCTCATATTGTTAGCGGCAAGTGCGGCTGCTTTAAAGATTTTATCTACCTGTTCCTGTGTAAAAGTTGAGTAAATTTTCTGAGCCCTTTTGGTTCTGGAAATTAAAAGTTCCAGGTCTTCTACGGTTTCCACCAGGTCTTTCCTGACAAGTGTTTTTTCCAGCTTGTTGATTTTGTCTGCCTCATTGATGCTCATTTTTTTATCTCCTTTACCGTAAACTTAATAGTGATTTTCATCACTATTATAATAGACGAAATTTGATAAAAATGCAAGTGTGAATTTTACAATAGTTAATAAAAATATTCATATATACCTGGCTATATAACTCGAATTGCTAATTACATTTTTTCAAAATTCCTTAAAACGCCCACCCAGCCCACCCTGGAGGAGGGCGGCGGCGAAGCCGCCGCCTCTTTTTTATAAATTTTAAGGAATTTTGAATCAGTCATAATAAGACTTTCAGCTATTTAGCAATTCGAGTTATATAATGACAAAAGCAGAAAATTGTATATTTCCAGGGCTCACTAATTTAAAATATTATAGTGATTATTATCACTATAATATGAATCAAGTAAAATACCGAAGCCTATAGTGACCTGAGAAAATAAACAAGATTTCTAAAATAAGGAAATATTAGAAGCTGTCTTGTTAAAACCTGAAAGACTGGCAAAGCCCGACCTTTACAGATTTTAACATCGCAGTCCTTAATCGAGCCTATATTGCTTACCTGCAAAGATTTTTATATTTTTAACCAGACAGGTTCTTAGTTCTATTAATATTTATTGCTCTCTTAAACTTTCTAGCATTTTTAATGCAATTAATGCCTCTGACTTCCTTCCTTCTTCCTGATCAATTACTCCATCTTTATCCACGCCGTCAATAAGCGAGAAAAGGTTGACTCTGTCTGTTGGCGAAACTCTTCCTTCTTCAAAAGGACTTTCTTCACTTATTTTTGTTGCTGGAACTACGTATAAAATTGCTCCCATTTTTTCTGCCACGTCAGAATCTACATAACCATCTCTATTCTTATCCAGTAACCTGTCGACTGCAATATCATCTGAAATATCAACCTTGCCATCTTCATTTATATCACGATCTTCTGGCATCAGTTTATTCATTAATCTAATTCCTGTAGTGGTCCCATCATTTTGGGTAATGTCTGGAAAGCCCAACCAATCAGAAACTGCGTCGGTGAATGATATACTATTATCAGCATCAGGATTACGTGAATAGTCATAAACATTATCACCTAATGCAAAACCCATCAAAGCGCTTAAGTAATAATCTGGGTCCTCTTCTTCACTATATTCAGAAAATACAAAAGGTCCATCTTCTGGTTTTGTTTTTAGGTATTCAGCTCTAGCACGTATCCCTTGACCTAAACCATGCACATTAGGCCTAATTTCTTGACCTGCCATAATCTAATCCTCCCTTTCTTTCCTAAATAACCTGATTACTAATTTTACCTTGTATGTTTATAAAAACAATTGGTAGTGGCTAAAAGTTTAATGAAAAAAAAGTTAAAACCTGAAATAATAACTGTAAATCATACAGGAGGAACAGTTATGAAAGAAAAAATTGGAAGATGTACAAGATGTGGCAGCGATAATTTATTAAAAAACGGTCATACGT
>JANQEB010000081.1 GCA_028278605.1 Candidatus Gastranaerophilales bacterium | reverse complement strand
CTGTGATTTTAATCCTTCAGAAATAGTTAAGCCGGCTGCATCATCAGCAGCTTTGTTAATTCTATAACCTGTAGAAAGTTTTTCCAGTGATCCCTGGATATTGCCTGTTGCTGCACCTAAACTTCTCTGAACAAGAATTGAACTTACGTTCGTGTTGACGATAATACTCATTAGTAAGATTCTCCTTATCTTAACTGATACATCCCTGAATATATATAAGCGCGCCTTGGGCACTCAGTAATGCCCTTATCATATGACTATTTTTATGTTAAATTCTTTTGCTCCACCTGGACATCCTTCCTTGGTTACATATTTATCCAACTTTAGTTGGAGATTATACTTAACACCTTTTTACCCGTTGAATTCCGGCAGGATTCCTTCCTGAGATGTTGTGATGTTAAGTATACTTATTGCGTTCTTCTAAAAAATATATTCCCTGAGTTTGTTTTTTCTATTCAGCAAATACTCATTTTATAGTGTTATTGTTACAATACTTATAAAAGTTCTGATAGTGCAGTGTATCAAGGCTTTTAGGCAAATTTGTTTTTTTAAGAAAAAGAAAGTCCATAAAAAAATCAGGCTTTGAATATAAAAAGTTAGAGCAGCCGGTAAATTTCACTTTCAAGCCTGGGTATAAGCTCATCAAAGGGAACTTTTCCGACTATTTTACCCTGTTTAAATATGTACCCTTCATCATTTGCACCGCAAATTCCGATATCTGCAAACCCGGCTTCTCCCGGACCATTGACAGGACAGCCCATAACCGCTATTGTAAGCGGTTTTTTTATGTTTTTAAACTTTTCTTCAACCTGTTTTGCGAGGCTAATTAGCTCTATAGTGCACCTGCCGCAAGTCGGGCAGCTTATTAAGGTTAACCCTCGTTTCCTTATATTAAGGGCTTTCAGGATTTCCCATCCTGCATAAACCTCTTCCAGAGGGTTTTCCGTAAGGGAAACCCTGATTGTATCCCCTATGCCATCAAGAAGAAGACTGCCCATGCCGATTGAAGATTTGATTAAGCCGGATTTTAGGGTTCCGGCTTCTGTTACTCCCAGATGTACCGGATAATCCGAAATCCCTGCGAATTTTCGATAAGCTATTACCATTGTAGTAACATCGCTGGCTTTTAAAGAGACTTTTATCAGGTTAAAGTCCATTTCCTCAAGAACACGCACATTTCTCATGGCGCTTTCAACCAGGCTGTCCGCTAAATCTTCCTGTTTATGGGAAAGGCCTTTTTCCAGGGAACCCGCGTTAACTCCAATCCTGATTGGAATTTCTCTTTGCCCGGCTTCATTTACAACCTTTTGTATAAACTTTCTTTTGCCTATATTTCCGGGATTAAGCCTGAGAGCATCCGCCCCGTTTTTCATGGATTCCAGCGCCAGCCTGTAATCAAAGTGAATATCAGCAATTAGCGGAATTTTAACCTGTTTTTTTATTTCAAAAATAGCTTCAGCTGCGCACCTATCAGGAACAGCAACCCTGATAAGCTCACACCCGGCATCTGTCATGGCTTTAATCTGGTTAACTGTTGTCCTGATATCTCTTGTGTCGGTATTGCACATAGACTGTACTGAAACAGGGGAGTTTCCTCCGATTTCAACCCCGCCTATGTTTATTTTCCCGGTTTTTCGTCTTTTTATCATTTTAAAATTTTAAATTTACCGCCGCTAAAAGTTTAACACAAGAACCCCCGTGTTTTTTACCCGGTACTAGTGCACAGTTAAGTAAATTTTATAGAATCGTCATTCTGAGCCGCCTCCCGCCATAGGCGGGGCGGGCGAAGAATCTCATTACCTGAGATCCTTC
>JANQEB010000078.1 GCA_028278605.1 Candidatus Gastranaerophilales bacterium | reverse complement strand
AAATTCCTTAAAATTTATAGAAAAGAGGCGCGCGGCGCAGCCGCGCGCCCTCCTCTGGGGCGGGCTGGGAGGGCGTTTTAAGGAATTTTTAAAAATAACCAACCCGTCATTCAGGTTAATTAGCCAAAATCGTCATTGCGAGGAGTGAAACGATACTTCGGCTTCGCTCAGTACAGGCTTGGCAATCCATAAAAACATTTCAATTATATGGATTGCCACGTCGGGCACAAACCCTTCAGTGAAGGGTTTGTGCCCTCCTCGCAATGACATAAGGAAAATTAATTAGCAATTCAAGTTATTTAGAGATTCAGTTAATTAAGGGTCAATAATCATTGTAGGCGGATGAATTCCTGATGGTTCGTTAGGATATTCTTTTATTAATGTTGAGCAATCATTCCGAGTAGTTTCATCCTGAGGTGAGTCATTATATCCCCAGGTTGTTTCCGGTTCATCCCCTTCATATTCAATAAAATCATCCCGGCCATCCCCGTCAGTATCAGTATTATTAGGGTCTAAACCATTTATGCGCTCAACTACATCAATGAGTAAATCTCCGTCAGTATCCTGCGTAAATTCAGCAATACTGATTAACCTTGAATGATGACGTATTTCTATTGAATCTATATCAGCTCCCGGTGTGTATGTAGAATGCTCACCGGGTATAACCATAGGGATACCGTGCTCAGTATAATTATCAGCTTGTGGATGGTTGGTAAAATCCAGTCTTGGCTGTAAAAAGAAACCGTCCTCAATATTGTCATCTATTATTTTTAAGTATTTAATATTTTTGATCTGGAAAGAACTTGCAGGGTCAGTCCCGTCGTAAACTACACCATCAACTGCATTATCGCACCTGGCCCCAATATCAAACGCCCCGCTCCCATAGAATTTGTAATCATTATAAGAAGTCCCGCTTATAATAACCTGTGTCCTGTGGGCGCCGATCATTTCATCATCGTCCATTTTTACGTATAAAGGGGTTCCTGTGCAGCTGATGTTTACCCAGTTTATGCCTGAACCCGGATTAGCCGCGTCAATATATGGGTTATTCGGGTCAACATCAACCCCTGCGTATACAAAATAGCCCTCTGCATGGCCTCTTTCATAGATTATAAAGTCTGTTCCTTTGCCGTCAAAGATGGTTGCGGGAAGTTTTATCAAAATATGCCCCCCCGGCCCAAGAGAAAGGGCCTTGCCGTCAGGGCGGCCGTATATATTATCAAAATCCGTGTTCCGGTTGTAAACAGTCCCGGTAGGATGAGTTCCCGCTGATGTATCCCAGCCTAAAGGCGGCTTGATTTCAGTATCACGATAGTCAGTCCCGGCTACACTTGCGTCATTTACACCATTAACTATGCTTCCGTTTGGCCTTGGGAATTTTCCGCTAAGATATGCAGGAATGTTAATAGCTGCTGCTCTGGCCTGGATTTCAACTTCACTGATCCCAAGAATAGATATGAAATAAGTAGGTACGGTTGCGGCAGAATCTACCCTGATTGCCCTGGAATCCTTATTAAATGTAATTGTAGGAGCAGAATCCACACCAACTTTTAGCAGTTGGTTATAACCCTTTAGCGCATCATAGTAAGTTCTGGTTATTCCCGTGGAAGTATTATCAATTTTAGAATCATCCGGAAATCCCAGCCGGTAATCTCCGGCCGTATTCCTGTCGGTTTCATATAGCTCATACTCGGAAATTGCCTGGAGAGCTGCTGATTCAACTGCTTTTTGGAGTTCATACCTCTGGTTAAGAATTAAGCCTAAATCAAGCACCAGCGCGCAAAGACCAACTATTGCAAACAGGCTGAACATAAGCACTATAATAGAAACGCCTTTTCTTGCAATTGGTCTTAAAATTAATTTTTTAGCTTTATTTATCCGCATTCAGGGTTCCTTAAATAATCTGGCTTAATGGGTTTACCATACGGTAGGAGGGGTTCTAACAGCCTTGGAAGTTGGGCTAAATACGTTATTGTTATATAAAAACTGCAATTCATCGGAAGGGTCCAGCAAAATTGTAGTGGGGTTTGAACCGGCAGGGTCTGCGGTTCCGTGGATGAAATTTTCTTTTAGCTTTCTTCTTGCCTGCACACAGGCTGTGGAAAATTTGTCAGTATCAGGGTTGGAGCAGCCTATAACAGATGCTTCCCACCAGGTCGGGTGTTTTCTGTAATAATTACTTCCATTTTTAAAGTAAAGTGCCTTGCCTGCGGTAGGAGGATCATACACGTACCATTCATCCATTTCTTTCAGGATCGGAATATTAGTTCCTGATTCAACATTGCTGTCAAATGAAAGTCCTGTTGAGTATGGAGTTGCCCTGTAAAAATTTTTTCCTGAGTAGGTATTGTAATGATTCATATAACTTCCGGAAGTAATAACATCAGGGAAGTCCCCACAGGCAGACCATGTATCAGGTTCATAATTAAGCGGGTTGCCTACACCGTCATTACACCTGTTATTGGTATTGACGTTTGCACTATTTAGCTCATTTCCATCAAGAATACCGTTAACGTTTACATCAAAATACGCGGGGTCCCTGTCCCAGGCATCAGGAATTCCGTCCCCGTCGCTGTCTATGTATACATCCACAATATCCACAGTATAATCAGGATCGCCGCCTGGCTCTGTTCTATCCCAGCCGGCTCCGGGGAAAATATTGTTATTAGAATCTATATCACCATCATCCGCTCCGCCGGTTGCAACACCTGCATAAGTACCGGGAGTTGCAGATACAGAGATACTGGTCTCCCATAATTTAAATTTGTACCTGTAAAGTTCAAAAAACGGGTTTTTCGTAGTGTCTGTAATATCAGGGTGGTAAATTTCATCTGCCATGTCTGTTACCGTATCAAGACCAAAAACACGGGGGGAAGAAATAGCCACAAAGTAATTGTCTTGCCAGTTTGCGCTGTTCCACTCCATAAGGGGAGTGCCGGTATCAGGGTTATTCCCGGCAACGGCATCAGTATGTGCAAAATAGTGTGAAGTTACAAACTGAAGCTCATTTGTAGGGTCAGACGGGATAGAAATCGGTTCCATTGTGCCAATTATATAATCATTATTCCCTGAATCCACATCACCGGGAGTAACAGTCCCAAGGCGGGGGTTCATCCGCAGGGCCCTTTCGTTTACCGTGGAAGTGCCTCTATGGTCTCCGTTACAGAACCCGCTTGACACAGTTGTCCCGCAGAACCTTATATTCCTGTTATAAAATGAATCCGTGGTGTTAAAGAGAAACTTGTAATAAAACAGTGAATTATCCGCTAAGAGCATTTCAAACGAATTATATTTAACATAGAAAAGATGATTGATCCCAAGCGCTGAAATCACCCATATATATGGAATCCTGGTATCAAACCATACACCGTTATTATAATAGGGAGACCTGACTTGCAGTGTCCCGGTTTTCAGGTCTATCCTCAGGTTTGGGGGAAGAAGTTCATCTCCCTGCCAGTTAACAAGCCGCGCATATGAATCTACAGCATCATATTCAAGGTTAGGATGGGTACCTATCCCCCCGTAAAAATGCAGCAAAAAGGCTGAACGTGAACCGTCATGGTGTGTTCTTACATCATAAATCCCCGCGGCTGCCGTGTCTTTATACGGGTCAGGGTCCACCAGGGCCCCGGTTTCGATAGGGTTGTTACCCCCGTCGGTATGATAAAGTGATAAGTTGGCAGTCGTTATTCTTCCGGGAAAAACATTATCTTCAAAAACATGCGGGTTTAAGCTCTGGGAACTGCTAAAGGTAATTGTTTTTAATGAAGTCCCAAATAAACCGGAGATAAGAAAATAAGGGTTATATTCATAATTTATCAGCACAACCGCATGATCCCCTGCTGCTTTTACTTTGGCAATTATACTGCCTGAGTTTGGGACATTGTGCAGGACTAAGTACTTTATAACTTCATTTTTTATATATGTTTCAACAAAAGCTACCTTGGCAGCTTTGTTCCCGTCCAGGTTGCTCAGGTTATTAACCTTCATTAAAGCCATTTTTACGCCTTCACCTACTGTTGTGCGCGCATTAATTGCAGCCCCCATCTCGATTACGATGAAAAGAACCATCATCAAGACAGGGACTACTATGGCAAATTCTATAAGCTGCTGGGCTTTTTTAGCTTTTGAAAAACCCCTGTTTATTTCCACTCAATAATCCTTTTTCTCCTGTTTTCAAATAAAAAATATTTGTTTATATATTTAAGTATATATTATTTTTAAGAAAGTTCTAAAAAGTTAAGGGAATTTAATAAGTAAAATTTACATATAACTACTCAACTCGAGTTAATTACATTTTTTCAAAATTCCTTAAAACGTCCACCCAGCCCGCCCTGGAGGTGGGCGGCGGCGAAGCCGCCGCCTTTTTTCTATAAATTTTAAGGAATTTTGAGTCAATCATATCAAGCCTTTCATCTATTTAGCAATTCGAGTTAGATAGCAAAAAATTCTACATAAAATTTTACCTGTCCAGGTAATCTTTACAGATGCTTTCTGTTTTAATTTTTTTTATGAGGGCTTTTTCCATATCATGCTTGGCTTTGCTCCCTCCTTTTTTCACGGAACCTTCCTCTTTAATGTCGCTGTCCAGTTTTTTAAGAAGTTCATCAGGCCTGTAACCGTATTCAGTTATGGCCATCTGGCTAACCTCGTTTAGCATGCCGTAAATATAGGCTGCCTTATAGGTATCACCTGTGTAATCTATTAAGGAACCGGCATTTTTAAACTCTTCAAAGGCGTATTTGTACATTTTTCTTTCTCTTAAAAGTACTGCCAGGTTATAATGGGCTTCATAATCAAGCGGTGAAATTAACAGGGCTTTACAATACCCGGTTATAGCTTCTGAATATAAGCCAAGAAGATGCTTTGTAAGTCCGAGGTTATATTGTGCATTATAGTTATTGGGGTTTAGGGCAAGTGAACTCTCATAGCATTCAGTTGCTTTTAAAAGCAGGTTCCTGTGTTTTATCCTGTTTTCAACATATAAGTATGATTTATCCCTATAGGCCAGGCCCAGGTCATAATAAGCAATAGCCTTGGCATTTATTAGCTGCTGACGGTTATCGTAAATAAACGGGATATTTATAAACCTGGTTTTTGTATTGATTACCTTTTTGTATTCCTCAATGGCCCTGTCAAAATCCAACAGCTCTTCTGACAGGACTATCCCAAGGTTAATCCTTGCATTTAAGTAATCCGGCTTATACTCAAGCACTTTTTCATATTCGCTAATCGCACTTTGGTAGTCCTCAAAATTCACGTAAATATTAGCCAGGTTATACCTTGCTTTTATGTGTTTTGGATAAAGCTTAACCGCCCTGTTATAGTATTCTATTGCCTTTGCATAGTTTCCCTGTTTATACTCTTTATCGCCAAGATAGACATTATAAAATGACCTTCCATGGATTATGTATTTAAAAATTCCATCAGAAAATATGAATATTAAAAATACTACTCCAAGTAAAATAAAAAATATAAAGGTGTTTCTAAATAGCTTTTTAATTGCTTTCATGGCTGTTCAACCGGGATAAAATTTTTCAACATTAGAATAATTATAACAATATATAGCCCAACAGGAGAATTTATATTTATTAATAATAATGGTTTTATTATTTTAAACACGCATATATTCGACTCTTACCCAGACACGATCCAGCTATCAAACCGAGCATCCGCTCGGTGTTTTTTTTTATTATTCTTTTAACGTCATCTTTAAGCGCTTTGTTTCACCCGGCACAGGTTCCCGCAAAGAATGTCCCCCCTTATGGCGAAAGGCGGCTCATGATGACGTTGACGGGTTCAGAATTTTTCAAAAACCCCCACCATTCCCACCCTGTTCGAGTTAAATAAAATTTTATTCAATAATACCCATAATTGCATCCATCATCTCTTCTTTTGCATTAATGACAGTTGCGGCGGCTTCCACCTGAATCTTCCCCATAGCAGTTGCTAAAGCCAGGTCAACCTCATTTCCTTCCCCTGCGTTAAACCTTTCCAGCTCATTTAAAATCCTTGCCCGGGCGCTTATTATTGCCTCATCCTCAGTATCAAAATTCAGCAGACTGCCCTTTGGGGCAGGATAATTTTCATACTGAGCAAAGTACACTCCCTGTGAACCGTTAATGCTTCCTATCATTTTTTACACTCCGTAGAAGACGACCGTTATTTAATATATTCCACCTGTACCTCTCTACTAAACCAAATGTAAAAAATTTGGTAGTGGTATTTTTTGACGTGGCGTCATTGCGAGGAGTGAAACGACGAAGCAATCCATCACCAAGTAGACTCAAGTGGATTGCTTCGCCCGCCCCGCCCATGGCGGGTACCGGGCTCGCAATGACAAATCACGTATTTTTATACCACTACCA
>JANQEB010000076.1 GCA_028278605.1 Candidatus Gastranaerophilales bacterium | reverse complement strand
CTACGATGTTGCTCAGATTCCCTTGCGAAGCGGGAGTGAAGAGTCGAAACAGCTGCGAGGAGCAGGTGTTGCAGGCTCAAATTCATTCCCACGTCGCTTCGCTCCTCGGAATGACAATCCGACGAATTTTGTCATATTAATTACGAATCTACACACTAGTGAACCTGAGTTGCTAATTAACTCGAATCTCTAATTGCATACATGCAACATTTGCCAAAACCCACCCACAGCCACCCTATAGGTGGAAAAGAGGCGGAGCCTCTTTTCGATTCTCTATAATTTTTTGGCAAATGTTGCTCAGTCATATCCTGGCTTTTGGCTAATTAGAGATTGGGGTTAATTAGCCAAAACCGTCATTGCGAGGAGTGAAACGATACTTCGGCTTCGCTCAGCACAGGCTCCGCAATCCATAAAAACATTTCAGCTATATGGATTGCCACGTCGGGCACAAACCCTTCAGCGAAGGGTTTGTGCCCTCCTCGCAATGACATAAGGAAAATTAATTAGCAATTCGAGTTAGTGAGCCTTTAAAAACGAAAAATTAAATGAAAAATTTTTTTAAACTTGTTTTAATCTAAACTTAATTCTTTAAGACAACCCTGGCCTGAACCTTTCATTTCTTTATATTTTTTGATAGTTTCAAATACAGTGTCGCAGTCCTGGTTATTCAAAATCTCCTCCAGGCAGTTAATAGCCATTGATAAATTCTTTGAAATTTGCGCAGTATGCATAAATTCTCCCCTAAACTAAATTTCTGTATACCAAGAACACATATAGTATTTTAAAGTTTAAAAGAGCCTGTTTCATCCTCTATTTTAATTATAGTGATCTTAAAAAGTAAGGTATTAAAGAATAAAAACTTACGCATTTTAAAATTTTTTGTTATTTCCTTAGATTTTTAAAAATTTTCTTAAATCACGAAAGTGTACCGTTATCATGTTGATAACACCCGAAATGTCATTGCGAGCAGCGCGAGCGAAAAACGGGAATGTCAGCAGGTAATTGTTATTCGCCCGAC
>JANQEB010000289.1 GCA_028278605.1 Candidatus Gastranaerophilales bacterium | reverse complement strand
TTAATATTCCCTTCGCTATGCTCAGGAAATATTAACATCATGAATAAAATGTATAAATATGATTTCTATCTGAATCATTAAATTAAATTAAGAACCCTTTTTTATGAAAACGCAAAATTGAGTATATCTTTTTGACAAGGTCTGATTTTGGAAAACCCGAAGTGAGTCCTTTTAGAATTGATTTAAAACGAATAGAAAATCCCTCAGCAAACAAAACAAACTGAAACCTAAAATAAACCGGATTCTACATGATACATCTTATCAGGCACTTTAATTTTTAAAAATATTTAAAAACTGGTCCCTGTAGCATCATTTTTATGCCATTCTGTTCTCGCTTAGAAACTACCTGATCGCTTTTATATAATTCGTAGGCATATTCAGCCATTTCATCAGAAGTATGAGCGTCATTCCACTCAAATTCCTCCACGTCAGTATCCTTAACCGCACTCTTTACAAACTCAGAGTGTACCTGTCCCGGCGCAAGTAATTTGGCTCGCATCCTATACCCGCCATCTCTAAGGTTCTGGGCTATTCCTTCAGTAAAAGCTGAAACATAAAATTTAGTAGCGCAATAAGTCACAACATTTTGATATATAGAATAACCCGCGCGCGAGGAAATATTTATAAGTGTTGCGTCCTTGTCCTTATAATCCTGTACATACAACAAAGATAGTGTTGTTAAAGCGCGTACGTTAAGGTCAATCATTTTACCTGCTTTTTCTACATCGATATCCCAAACCTTATTAAAGTCTCCAAAGGCAGCATTATTAATAAATACGTCTATTTCATATTGCTTAACTTCTTCGTAAAAATTTGTGACCTCTGAATTTTCTGACAGGTCAACTGATTTAACAATAGCTTCAATTCCATACCTGGAAATTAGTTCATTTTTAATGCTGTTAAGTAATTCTTCCCTTCTTGCTGCAAGTATCAGGTTGTGCCCTTCTTTTGCAAATTTAAATGCTGTTGATTTTCCGATTCCTGCACTTGCTCCGGTAATTAAGGTATATTTCATAATATTTCCTATGGGTATATTTCTACTTTTCACTGTTACTATAGCATGGTAAAAACTATGCTAAAATTGAAAAATAATTTATTGGAGATGTGGGCGGGTAGGAGAAATGAATATAAAAGATTTAACTGGCATTGCTAAAAAGCACATAATACTGGTAATTTTATTCTCAATACTGATTATTGCAGGAATTGTAACTACTATTATTTTTACTTCAACTAAAGATAATGCTGCTGAGCTTATTAAGGATAACACTGTAATAGGCAGTCGCACCAACTTAAACATAACGCTTAAATATGATAAAAGCCTGTGCGATAAAAAATATGATTCAAAATATAAATACAAGGAATGTAAGGATGCTTTAAAATTATCAGGAAAGAAGGTTTATGAAGGAATAAAAATAAATCCCGATATAAAAGGTCAATGGGAGTGGAGTTATGACAATACATTAAAGTTTATCCCTAAAGACGACTGGCTTGCGGATACTGATTATAAAATAAGTTTTGATAAATCAGTTTTTCCAAAATTTTTAAACGTCAAGAACAGGAAAATTACCTTAAAAACAGAACCTCTCAGGGTTGACATAGTAAATTTTAAATTTCTCCATGACCCTAATAACATCTCAAAGAGAGTTGCCACAGCCAAATTAAGCTTTAATTACCCCGTTTATTTGTCTGCTATCAGAGATTCAGTTTCTTTAAGCTCTGACATTGACGGAAAATTTCAACCTGAAATAGATTTTAAGCATACTAATAAGCGCATTGCTTATGTTTCAGCAGAGATTAAAGAGTTATTAGAAAAAGAAAGAACATTAACACTTAAGGTTTCAAAAAATTTATGCACAGACTACAATAGCTGCCTGAAAAAAGAAGTCCGCGATAGAGTATTGATTCCAAGCATATACAGCTTTTTTAAAGTTAAAAGTGTAGATGCTTCTATAGTCAACAATGCTCAAGATAAGGCAGAGCAGATAATAACACTTAATTTAAGTTTAAAGGCTAAACCTGATCTGGTTGATAAAAATATTTCAGCTTATTTACTTCCTGAATTCCACCCTAATGACCTTTTTAACAAAAAGGATAAAGACGGCAACAAATTACTTTATAAATGGAACAGTCCTTCAGAAATAACCGAAAAAATATTTAAAGACTCAAAAGAAATTATTCTCAACCGAATCGCGAACGGCCTGACTTATTCAACAGGTCATAATTACAGGGTTGATGAACCTGTAAACAGGTATATGCTAATAAAGCTTAAAAAAGGCCTTGTTTCATACGGTGATTACATTTTAGAAAAAAATTATGAAACCATTATAAAACTGCCTGACTACAAAAAAGAACTGAAAATAACGGGAAGCGGCTCTATTTTGAGCATTAGCGGGGATAAAAAACTATCCCTGGTTTCAAGAGGTTTAAAGCAGATAAATTGCGAAATTTCCAGGGTTTTACCTGATGAAATCAACCATCTTGTGAGCCAGACCGGCGGCAACTTCCAAAAACCCAGGTTCCGCAACTACCAGATGAATAAAGATAATATTTCCAAACTCTTTGAAGAAAAAATAGTCCTGAACTATAAAGACGCAAAAACAACGCAGTATTCCTCACTGAATTTTTCAAAATACCTGACAGGAAATCAAAAAGGTTTGTTCTTCCTGAAAATTCAGGATAAAGACAAAAAGGTCACTGATGAAAGATTTATTCTTATTACTGACCTGGGGTTGCTGGTAAAAGAGAATTCTGACAACACAAAAGATGTTTTTGTCATGTCGATTGCAACAGGCAAACCTGTAATATATGCAGTGATTGAAATCCTTGGCAAAAACGGCTTATCTGTATTTAAAGGCAGCACAGATATGAACGGGCACCTGAATAT
The DNA here is from genome assembly GCA_028278605.1 of Candidatus Gastranaerophilales bacterium. GTDB lineage: Bacteria > Cyanobacteriota > Vampirovibrionia > Gastranaerophilales > UBA9971 > JANQEB01. The sequence continues at coordinate 17,487 of JANQEB010000289.1, read as the reverse complement.
ACCAAGCCTTGAAGGGCTACAAAGGGATAAATACCCTGTAGCATATGTTGTTAAAAAGGCTAATGACCTGTCATTTATGCCTTATAAACAATATGACAGGAAGCAAAATTACTCAAAATTTAATATTTCCGGTATAAGAACTAACAATTCCAATTTAAAAGCTTATCTATTCACAGATAGGGGAATTTACAGACCTGATGAAACCGTAAAGTTTGCTATGGTGGTAAAACCTGATAATTGGAAAACAGATCTCACCGGTGTTCCTGTCAGGTTTATAATAAAAGACCCACAAGGCATTACAGTTAAAAATGATCTGATTAAACTAACCAGGCAAGGACTGCAGGAGTTGTCCTTCAAAACAGAATATGCCGCAAAAACCGGAAAATACACAGCAGGGCTGTATATTGTTGAAGAAGATGACAAATTAGGGAACTTACTTCACTCAACAAACTTTTCTGTAGAAGAATTCCTGCCTGACAGGATGAAGATTTCTGTTGAGTTTAATAAAGAGATAAAAGAGGGGTGGGTTGCGCCTAATGATATTGAGGCAAAAGTAACTTTAACTAACTTATACGGAACCCCGGCAACTGACAGGGATATTAAGGCTTCATACACGCTGTCCCCTTCAGGATTCAGGTTTGATAAATACAAGGGTTACAAGTTCTACAATGCAAACTCAAGTTATAAGACTTATAAAGAAAAGCTTGGACAGCAAATAACCGATGAAAACGGTGAAGCTGTTTTTGACGTAGACTTGTCGCATTTTAATAACGCAATGTTTAATATGACGCTTAAAGTGGAGGGCTTTGAAGCAGGCGGAGGCAGAAGCGTAAGGCAAATTAAAAACCTTCTTCTTTCAACAAGACCGTATGTGGTTGGTTATAAAGCAGACTCCAGCCTGAATTACATAAAAAGATACGGTGATAACACTGTTCATTTAATAGCAGTTAACCCTGGTTTAAATCAAATCCCTGTAAGCGACTTAAAAGCTTCTCTTATTCGCAGGGAATATGTTAATACGCTTGTAAAAAGCAGGTGGGGCGGCTATAGATATGAATCAGTTGAAAAAAGAGACCCAATAAGTAATGAAAAGGTTAATATATCTGCCAGCGGGCTGGATTATAAACTCAACACCAAACAGCCAGGTCAGTATGAACTGGTAATTTCAGATAGCACAGGCAATGAACTTAATAAAATATCTTACAGCATTGCCGGCGAGGCCAACAGGGCCAGCCAGATAAATAAAAATGCAGAGCTGCAGCTAAAATTAAACAAGGAAAAATACAACAAAGGCGAAGTCATAGAAGCCTATATTTCATCTCCATACGCAGGAGCCGGGTTAATAACTATAGAAACCAACAAGGTGCACTCTTACAAATGGTTTAAGACAAATAAAACCGATTCGGTCCAGAAAATTCAACTTCCGGCTGACTTTGAAGGAAAAGGTTATATAAATGTTTCATTTATCAGGTCCCTGGACTCAAAAGAAATCTATATGAACCCTATGGCTTATGCGGTTGCGCCGTTTTATGCTGAAAATAAAAATCGCAAAATTAATATAGAGCTTGATTTAAAAGAAGTAACAAAGCCTGATGAACCTCTTGAAATAACTTATAAGACAGATAAAAAGTCTAAATTAATTATATTTGGGGTGGATGAAGGTATATTACAGGTCGCAAAGTATGAAACACCGGATCCGCTGGATTATTTCATAAATAGGAATGCCCTTGAAGTTAGCACCTATCAAATACTTGACCTTATATTGCCAAAAAACTCAATCATCGAGCAGACAGCAGCCATAGGCGGAGGTATTGCCAAGGCTGACTCAGGCGCATTTTTAAACCCATTCAGGAGAAAAGTCAAAAAACCTGCTGTATTCTGGTCAGGAATTGTTGATGCAGGCCCTGACAGCAAAAAACTCTGGTTTAATTTGCCTGATTACTTTAACGGCAGCCTTAAAATTATGGCAGTGGCAGTTTCAGACTATGCTATCGGAGCAGCAGCCAAAAATACACTAAGAAAAGCTGATTTCATAATTTCCCCGAACGTGCCGACATTTGGTGCTCCCGGGGACGAATTTGAAGTTACTGCCACTATAGCAAACAATGTAAAAGATTCTGAAATAAAGGTTGATGTAAAAACCTCTGAGCATATTAAAATTATTAAAAAGCCTGAGGCCAAAATCAAAATTAGTGAAGGCAAAGAAAAAACAATAAAATTAAAACTTAAAGCAGAAGATAAACTTGGTTCAGCCAGTATTAAGTTCATTGTAAAAGGCGGTAAACATTCAGCTACTGCCGAATCAACCCTGAGTGTAAGACCGGTACAGGCTAAATTCACGGACTTATACACAGGATATTTCAGTGGTAAAAAGGATAAGCAAATATTAATCAATAAGCAGTTTTACCCGCAGTTTGCGCAAACAAGCATAAGTGTGGCGGCAATTCCGGTGAGCCTTATAGGCGGGCTTTCAAAATACCTTGAAAACTACCCATACGGCTGCACAGAGCAAACTATAAGCAAGATGTTCCCAATAATAGCGCTATATGGAAACCCTGATTTTGAATACGATGAAATTAATGCCAGGGAAAAATTTAATACAGCCATTGATAAACTGAGAGCAAGGCAGGTAAGAAACGGAGGCTTTAATTTATGGGGTTACGGCAATAATTCAGCAGATTTTACTTCTGTATATGCAATTCACTTTTTAACCGAAGCCAAAGCCAAAGGGCTGCCGGTTCCTGTTGATATGCTGGATAAGGGTATTGATTACCTGAAAAAGTCCTGCATAAAGTCCCCGAATTCGTTAACTGATGCCAGAAACACAGCTTATGGAATATACATATTAACCAGAAACGGCGAGATAGCAACAAATTACCTGTTTAACCTTTTAGATGATCTTGAAAGTAATTACAAAAAACAGTGGGAAAATGATTTAACCGCAGTTTATATTGCATCATCATTTAAGCTTTTGCAGGATGACGACAATGCCTATAAAATACTGAATTACTTTGATTATGACTATGCTGAAAATCAGGAAAAATACGGTTATTACAGCGATTTAACCAAATACAGCGAATATATGTCACTGCTTGCACGGCACTTCCCTGAAGAGTCCAAAACAATGGATGAAGAAGTATTATTCAAAGTTATTAATTATATAAGCGACGGAAAATATACCACAACCTCTTCAGCCTATGCAGTACAGGCGATAATGAACTATGCAAATGCTATGGACAGAAATTCAGGCATTAAAACAACTGTAATAGATTCAATACCTGCAACAGTTAACGTAGCGCCTGCAAATGAAACAAGGACATTCTACCAGGTAGCGACAACCGGCTTTGAAAAAACACTGCCAGCAGGGCATATCCAGAATGGCTTAACAATTAGCAGGGAATACCGCAGAGTAGACGACGGTTCAGAACTTAAATCCTCAGTTAACCTTGGCGAAGAAATCGAAGTTAGTCTAACTATAAAATCCACCGGAGGGGACTATGTTGAAAATGTGGCAATAGTTGACCTTCTGCCGGGCGGTTTTGAGCTTGAGTTTGATAAAGTTAATAAAGGCAGTGCCCAGTACATAGATAAAAGGGAGGACAGGATTATAATTTTCACTAATGTCCAGCCGTATAATCGTACTATAAAGTATTACATTAAGGCTGTGAACCCGGGTGAATACACAGTTCCACCACCATATGCCGAGGCAATGTATGATCTTGCAACAAAAACCAGAGGAATGGCCGGAAAAATAAAAGTTGAAAATAGCAGGTAAGACAAAAAAATGGCTAATAGTATTGCTGGTACTGGCAGTTGGTTATGCTTTAATTCCAAAGCCCGAACTGCTCGGTGATGTCAGCTTTTCGCAGGCTTTTTATGCCAAAGATGGTGAATTACTCAGGCTAACAACGTCCAAAGACCAAAAGTACAGGTTATATACCCCATTAAAAAGAATCTCGCCTGAATTCATAGAGGCTACACTTTTATATGAGGATAAATATTTTTACTACCATCCGGGCGTTAATCCAATTTCCATAATCAGGGCTTTTTATGAAACTTACGTGGCAAAAAACAGAAAAATCGGAGCTTCCACAATAACCATGCAGCTTACACGGCTCAAATACAATATTAATTCAAGGACAATAACCGGAAAACTGTTGCAGATATTAAAGTCCCTGCAAATCGAAAGGCATTATTCAAAGGATGAAATACTGGAAGCATACCTGAACCTTGCGCCATACGGAGGGAATATTGAGGGTATAGGCGCTGCCAGCCTGGCTTATTATAAAAAAAAGCCTGATAACCTTAAGTTGATTCAGGCCATAACACTTGCAACAGTGCCGCAGGACCCGGTAAACCTGAACCCCCTGAACTCAAAGAATGAAAAACGAAATATATTGTTTAGTAAATGGGTAAAACAACACCCCGAAGATAATGATAAAGCAGGTTTGTTGAACCTTCCGCAGATTGTTTATACTCCTAAAGATTTGCCGTTTTTGGCACCTCACTATACAGATGAATTAATGTCCAAAAATACAACCCCCTCCACGGTACAAACTACAATAGACCTTGATTTACAAACTCTAATTAACCAGTCAGTTAAGGATTTTGTAAAAAATAAAGAGATACTGGGAATTAAAAACGCTGCTGTAATGCTTGTTAATTTTAAAAATATGCAAACAAACGCACTGATAGGCTCATCAGACTTTTTTGAGCGGTCAATTCAGGGGCAGGTGAACGGTACTAATGCAAAACGCTCCCCCGGCTCCACGCTTAAGCCTTTTATTTATGCACTGGCTTTGGAGCAGGGATTAATCCACCCAATGAGCCTTTTAAAGGATGCCCCTTCAAGCTTGGGGGATTATAATCCTGAAAATTTTGACAAAGACTTCAGGGGACCGATGAGTGCTACTGATGCACTTGTATTGAGCAGGAATGTCCCGGCAATATACCTGGCTTCGAAGCTGAAAACCCCTGATTTGTATGAATTTTTGCAATATTTTGGTGTTAAGGGCTTAAAAGATAAAGAGCTTTATGGCCATTCACTTGTGCTTGGCGGGGCAGAATTGACGATGAAAGAAATTGTTAGTCTTTACTGTATGCTTGCCAATAAAGGGAAATCAGACCAGGTAAGTTTTATTAGCAAAGAAGCCGCATTCTTAACTCTTTATATGCTTGGCCATAATAATACTTATAAAAGGGGTATTTACACCGGAAAAGTAGAAAAAGAAGTGCCTGTTTACTGGAAAACCGGCACTTCTAATTCATATAGAGACGCATGGGCAGTTGGCGTTTTTGGCCCATATGTTTTATGTGTATGGATAGGCAACTTTGACGGCAGCTCCAACCCGGCATTTATTGGAAGTGAAAGCGCAGCCGAATTGTTTTTCAATATTATTAACGCAGTAAAGCAGGAGAAATACCTTCAGGACGAAGTACAAAAAGATATTGATGACCTTAATATAAAAAAACTGGAAATATGCTCCTCAACAGGTGATATTGATACTTCTTTTTGTCCTCGTAAAACCTACACCTGGTTTATCCCCGGCAAATCCCCGATTAAGTCCGCTAATATTTACAGAAAAATATTAATTGATAACAAAACAGGTAAACGCGCTTGTATTCCCGACGTTAAAAATAATCATTATGAAGTTTACGAGTTCTGGTCTTCAGATTTATTAAAAATTTATAATATGGCCGGAATATCTAAAAAGACACCACCTATATTTTTAGATGAATGTATGGTTAAAAAAGCTGCTATTGACGGAAAGAAGCCTGTTATTCTGTCTCCCGTGAATGAAATGGAATACAACATCAGCCTGAAGAATAATGAGAATAAAGATATTGCGCTGAGAGCGGTTACAGACTCTGACGTAAAAGTATTGTATTGGTTTATTGATAAAAATTATATAGGCAAAAGCGATTCTGAAAATAACTTAAGCTGGGAATTAAAGCCGGGACTCCATACCATTAGTGTTATTGATGACAAAGGACGGTCTAATACTTCAAGGATAAAAGTTTCTTCAGCAGAGTAGTATCTTTTAAATTATCAACTCCCAACAAAATAAGAACCCTTTTTTTATCAGGATGTAAAATGCTGTGCCATACATATTCAGGATAATCAGCGATGGTTTTTTCGCCGTAATAGAACCAGTAAATTACTTTTTTACCATTACTTAAAGTCAGTTCTTTCAGAGTTTTATCCTGAATCCGTAAAATTTTTGAACTTTTAATTTTGTACCCCTGTCCTTTCAGGCAAATTTCAGGGTTATGGAGAAACCTCCATGAATTGCTCGTGGAAGTCAGCAGGGTAAAAGCTTTTCCTCCCGAAGTCCTGCCAACATATTTTTTGCTGGCAAAGTCAGGGTGCTTTTCAGCAAATTCTGCTTCTTTTTCGCTCATTGGTATTTCAGTTAATTCAACTCCCGGAAGTTCAATGTTAAACATAACTTCGCTATTGTTTTTAGCGGGTAGCGCTGACTCGGCAAATCCGGGCAAAAACAAATTCAAGGATGAAAATACTGCCAAAATTGATATTAAAATGTAGCTATGCCAGGATTTCTGGTATGTAATATCAGGTTTTTCCTGATTTTTACATGATAAATATTGCTCAGTTAAATACCAGAGAAGCAAACAACTAACCACAAACCCTATTACGCCAAGCAAAATATGTATTTTATCGGCTAACCAGGCAATATTTAACACATTATCAATCAAAACAAGGCTAAAAACTCGCCAGATATTAAAAAATATTAGGCTAAATAAAAATACGGCAGAGAGAAAAAGCATTCGGAGAGAAATTCGGGCATTTTTTATAAAATACAGGGCAAACATAAAAATACTACCGGCATAAATGCTTTTGATCCCGCTGCAAGGATAATCTATACTCGTGGAGCTGTTTTCAATTAGTATAACCGTTGATTCAGTGATGTTTTCAACTCCAATTAAAGAAAACATAGAGCTGATAACTTTAGCTGTCATAAGTCTTATGGGAAATCCTAAAAAAATATGTATATATTCAAGCACAGGCAGGGTTAAGCTGAAAATCAGGAGTAAATAAAAGCCTCGTTTCCAGTATTCACTTCTCAGGTAAAATCCAATCAGGAAGTATAGGCCAAAAAGCAGGCATATTCCTGAAATAATATTAGAATGCAGAGTATAGGTATTGATTAAATTTATGACAAAAAAAATTAATAATCCTGAAAGTTTCACCCAGGAAAAAGAAAATGACAGCATTTTTTTTAAAGAAAACAAAATTACTGCAATTAAAATAAGCACCTGAAAAAGCCAGAAAATAGTGTCTTTAAAACAGGTTAAAAATAATAAAAATATCAGGACGTGAATAAACATTGAATACGCTTTTTATTTAGGTAAGCCAGCAAAATTGCAAATACTAAGAATATTAAAAGCCACTCCTCTGGCTCAGGAACAGAACCAACATTTAATAATCCTTCACCGGATGGGCTTTCGAGTGACTCTGCCCCAATATCATAATCAACCCGGAACCTGTCATCTTTGGCTTCCGCTTCTTTTAATGCCTGCTTCTGGCGGTCATTTACAAGGGCAATTAATGATGAATACGGTGTAACTGCTGAAAACTCCTTAGCTAATGAATGAATATTGTTGAGAACTTGGATATCGCTGGTATCCTGCTCTTTGATTAAAGATTTAATATACATATTAGCTGCCATTGTATTGAAATAGCTTTCAGGTGCAGCTTTAATAGCTTTATCAGGCAGCGTTTTTGAATAAAACCATGTTCCGTAATCATTCACATCGAGTATGTTAGCATTTTGTGATAATGAAAAATGTTTAAATGCCTGGATAGGGGTAGTCACGGATTTACCGCCTGATTTAATAACATTGATGGTTAAATCATCAATATACTGAGGGATATTCCCATTTGCATGTATTAAATATACAGGAAATTCAAAAGGTTTTGACTTTTCCGGTTTAATATGACTATCAAAATCACTGCTATCAGTGAACATCAGTACAACGTCATAGTTATCTGGAATTGCCTGAAGGGCATTTAATCTATGTGTTTTTCCATAGAGTTCAAATCTTCGAATTTGTTTAGGGCTACGCAGCTTTATTCTTTGCCCAAGTTCATCGCTAAAGAAATAAAGATCCATTTGGTTGTTTTTAATCAAATCAATGATGGGCAAATTGGATTTTATGTAATTGCCCCAGCTAATGTCCTTGCTGCTATAGGATTTATCAAGTAAAAAAGCTATTTTTAAGCCTTTTATATCATTTAAGTTAAATGTGCTCTTCTTGTGAGGCACAAAATATACATATCCTGAATCGATTTTTGAATATTGAGCAAGCTCAGTGTTTAACCCTTTAGTTTCAACTTTTACTGGTTTTATATTTCTGGATTGCTCTTTTGAAAACACATTTCTCTCTTGTGTAATTACAGGCAAAGGAACTTCGCCAGTTTCAGGGTCAATATATGTTAGATACTCGAATTTGATTTTCTGTTTTGATTTATCCGTAGGAATAGGAAATACTCTCATCCTGTATTGCCTTGGGCCTGTTTGCTCAAGCAGGGCAGGGTCGATTCTGCGTCTTACCTGGTTTTCATATGTTTTTCTTGCTGCACCTTTCGGAGAAATTACTCCCTCATATTCAAGATTTGGTCCAAGTTTCAGGCTTGTTATGACAGCCCCTTCCGGTAAATAAAATTCATAGTAAACTTCCTGGATTTCACTTGTGGTATTTTCATATTCTTCCTGAATTGAAACTTTTGCAATCAGGCTATCCTTGTCCGCTTCTGTGGTAATTTTTTTTGAAATTCTTTTAACTGTTTTTTTATCCTTATCGAGAAGCCCGGCTTTAATTTCATCTCTTGTATTTGTAGTTTTCAGGGCTTTTAATATTATTTTTCTTTCGCCATCCTGAATATTAGCGTCAAAAATTTCTTCGTACTTTTTACCTGCTGACTCTGCGTCTTTTACGAAATTTCCCTGATATATAAACGGCAGGGCAACAACAGTAAACGCTTTTTGAGCAGTGTCGGCAAAGGATTTATTAAGTCCTAATACGTTTATATAGCCTTCTTTTATAAAATCAATCCTGTTATCGCCAAGATACCTGTATCTGGCAAGGTAATTGTTTACTAATGTGGTCCTTAGTTTATCCTGATTTTTTAATAATTCCTGAACAGGCTTGCCTTCATACCAGGAGCTGTCAGGCTGGATTGACAGTACAACTCCAAGTGCAATAAAGACGACTGCAAAACTATAAGAGATTATGCGTGCTTTTTTCAGGTTTAACCGCTCTTTTAGCTCTTTAAATTTAGTGAAGAATGATCCTGAATACATAAATATGCAAACTATTGGCGTTACTATGAAAAATCCAACCGTGAAAACAAATAAAAGAAACATAAAAATGAAGAATAAAACAGAATATAGCAATGCTAATCCTGCTGTGCTAATAATTGCAGTAATTAAACCGGCAAAAAAGGCCAGATAGTTAATACTTATCAGAAATTTTATAAAGCTTACCAAAATAATAGGCATAAAAAACGCTGTGAGTACTCCAAAATAAGCGGCAATTACTACGGAAACTTCCTGAGAAAATAATAATGCTATGAATTTCAGGTTTGACTTTGGCTTAAAGTCAAATACAATAAGCAAAAAACCTATAATACTGATAGAGATGCCCAGGAAAAATAACCAGAAAACCGGCGTCATTTCTCTTATAAAAATCAGCCTGATCAGTGCAAGAATAACTATAGGTAATTCCACACCAAAAAGTAATTGATTCAGTTTTTCTGTATTAGTACGAAATGATTTTAATGCACCTATTACAGAGGAAATAATAGGCGTAAAAATCAATATATAAACCATTAAAGCTACATTCCAGGGAATAGATATAGGGCTGTTAGATGTTAGCAAAATAAAAAACAGATTAGATGTAAGTAAAATGAATCCAAGATAAATCAGGTTATATCCCCAGAATAATGGGTAAGCAATATATTTTTTGTTAAAAAATCCAGCTATTTTAGAAAGCATTGTCATCCTCTTAGCACTTTATTTTGTAAAAATTTTACCTAAAAAATAACACCTTTAAAATCGTATTTAATATAAAATAATAAACAATATTTAAGTCTAATTGGTGCATTACCAGAGAAGATTGTTAAACATGAATAAATTTGTAAGTAAATCAATCGGAAAAGACAAAATTGATAGGGCTATGGCTTATGAATACCTTTGTAAAGGCTTTGGTGTCCACGAAATACCTGAAAATCACCCTTTAAAATTAGAAGGATTCAATTTTGCCAGAGTGAAATCTTTTATAAACTGGGAAGAATGTGAAGATAATCAAGGTTATATTGATGTGGTCTTTTTAGAATGCGTTGAAGATTGCAGCAAATGTCAGGATATTACTTATGAATGCGGTAAAAAAGAATGTCATTTTGAATTTCAGATTACTTGTACCGGATTTGGGGGTACACCGCTAGCAGAGGTTTAAATCTTGAAAAACGAAGTTATAACGTTTGTATTTAATAACAGACCTTTACGGATGACTCGTTTAAAGGACGATTCTGTCTATTTATTTAGTGAAGACATAAAATTGATGCTTATAGAATCCTTAAAAAGTATTCCTTCAGCGTTTTCCGAGCATATTATAAAAGGCTATATTAATCAATTTACGGAAAATAATGATAAAAAAGCTTTCTATTATGAAGACCAGATAACCCCGCTAATTAAATATGTATCTCTAATCCCGTTATTCCAGTCTTTTAATAATTTTGAAGGTGAAGAATTAAAACGTACTGCTAATGATACAACACAATTGCAGGTTTTTATGTGCAGGGCTATAGTAGATGCCAGGAAACATTTTGGAATAGATATGATGACGCACCTTTATGAAATGGCAGACAGGGCTAAAGAAGATAATTTGCAAAATTAAGGCTTCGACCCAATATTTTATCAAATATAAAGACTAACTTGGCGGGTTTAAAAAAGCATCAATTATGTTTAATTAAACACATCATAATAATAAAATTAAACTAAGGAAGAAACAAAAAATTCTTATGTAAAATTTTCAAAAATATTCCTTATTAAATTTTTTCGGTCAAGCGACCGACCGAAGGGAGGGAAGCGAGACCAAAGAAAAAATTGGGTGGGTGGAGGGAGAATGAATTTTTGAAAATTTTAAAAACACTTAAGTTTTTATTGTTTACTCCTTAATTATAAATTAATGGTTTAATTTTAATCCCAAAAGGCTTATAATTAAACATGAACATATTAAAATTAAACCAATGGTGATGGACATGAAAACGTATGAAAAACTATTACAAATCGGTGTGTTTACCATAAATGATATCGATAATATTTATGGTAATAGAAACAGTGCTGCTTCCGCAATAAAAGCACTTCTTAAAAAAGGGCTTGTTTCAAGCATTAAAAAAAACCTCTATGTTTGTAATAATTTTGAAGACAAAGTTCCTGTTGCTGATAAATTCAAGATAGGCAGCAGTATTACAAAAGATGCTTATGTTTCCCACCATAGCGCCCTGGAATTTCACGGACTGACAAACCAACTTTTCTTTGAGGTCTATATTTCTTCAGGTTCTGTATTTAAACCTTTTGAATTTAATGGAATAAAATATCAATATACTGCTTCAAAAACGACAGAAGGAGTTGAAACTTATAACACTAATCGTGGTGTACGGGTTACTAATCCGGAAAGGACTGTCATAGATTGTCTGAAAGATCTGGACAAAGCCGGTGGACTGGAAGAATTTCTTAATAGTTTAAGGCTGATAACTTATCTGGATTCTGATAAACTGATAAAATACTTAGAACTCTATGATATTCAGTTTCTTTACCAGAAAGCCGGTTATATTATGGAGTATTTTAAGAAAGAACTTAAACTGCCGGATAGCTTTATAGATTATTGCCATAATAAAATAAAAAAGAGTAAACGCTATCTTTATGAAAAAGAGGATAAAAATCTGATATATGATTCAAAATGGCGACTTCTTATAAACAAAAGCCTTTTTGAATTTATGGAACAGGGAGGAGAAGAATTTGTATAAATATGACAAAAATTATTTTGATAAAAGGGCTAAAGAAACAGGATTTATAAGGGATAACCTTGAAAAAGTATACAGGTTAACGGATATCCTTGAATATGTCAATCAAAACCCATTGCTTAAGGACTGTCTCGCTTTAAAAGGCGGTACTGCTATAAACCTTCTTGTTTTTAATATGCCAAGACTTTCTGTAGATATAGATTTTGACTTCTGCAAACCGGTTTCAAGGGAAGAGATGCTGGAATATCGTGAAAATATAAACAAAGATTTAGTAACATTTTTACAAACTCAGGGTTATTCGCTTAATCCTGAAAAAGGTAAAAATCCACATTCTATGGATTCATGGGTATTCTGGTACATTAATTCAGCCGGCAACAGGGATAATATCAAGGTCGAAATAAATTATTCAATGAGAGCACACATTTTTCCGGCTGTTGAAATACCTGTTAAAACAAATATTTTAGGAAAAAGTTTCCCGGTAAAATCACTCACTCCTACAGAAATATTTGGAAGTAAAATAAATGCGCTTATTAACAGGACTGCAGCGAGAGATTTATATGATATAAACAACATGGTTCGTTTTGGCATTTTTGATAAGAGTGAATTTTTCGACTTAAAAAAATGTGTTATTTTCTACTTTACAGTTAGTGGCAGTAAAGAATTTGAAACTAATTTTGATTTGTCAGTAATTGACAATTTAACATGGAGAAAAATAAGGCAGACCTTGCTTCCTATGTTGAATCGCAATGAAAAGTTTGACTTGGATGCTTCAAAAACGCGAATTAAACAGTAAATAGGAACCAGGTCTAAAGCAACAAAAATAGAATACCCCCGTCTTTTCTAATAAAGTAAATCAAGAAGAGACAGGGGTTATGAGATTTTTACCATATTTTAGTGCTTATCAATTCTGCATTTTAGCCTTATTGCTAAACCAGGAAAAGAAATTCAAACAAACAGCAATATCTAATCTATTTAACAAATCCACAAAATATATACGGCAATTTCTCAATAAGACTGTTGATTTCAACACTTTGTTCCTGAAGCTAATAGGTATTCTAAATATTGATTTAAGCCAGGGATATTTTTCTATTGATGATACATCCTACTCAAAACCGTTTTGTAGGAGATTAAAACTAATATCCAACTTGTTTAACCCTTCAACAAAAGGCTATACAAAAGGATATGATATAGTTTTCATCTGTTGGTCAAATGGAAAAATTACGTTACCAATTTCATTCAAAGTATGGCATTCAGCTCTTGGAAAAAGCAAGATAGATATTGGGATTGAACTGGTTAAATACGCAAGAAAAATTTCTAACGATAAAAATTGGGGTTTTAGAGTAGATGCTCTGTATAACGCTAAAAAATTTCTCGGATATTTACATAAAAATCACCTATTCTTTGCTACACGGTTAGGCAGAGGCAGAATATTATTCGTAAATGGTAGAAAGTGTCTGTTAAAGACAACCATATGGGGTAAAAATGCATAAAAGGCTGGCTTCCAGGTATAGGATATGTGTGGGTAACTAAGTATAGAGGGAAATATTATTGTGCAAATAGGTGTCCAGATTATCAACGACAATTATATGAGTGGTATGCTGAACGCTGGTGTGTAGAGTGTGTATTTAGATTTTTAAAATCAGAGCTTAGTAATGGAGAATCTTTTACCTATAATATTAATTGTTTAATGTATAAGAAAAGATCAAATTCTTACTCTTTTTCTTGCAAGTTTGACAGGTTACATACATAATTTAATAGATATATCTTTGAGGAATTGATACATGGCAACAGGAGACCAATTAAAATCATTAATAAAATCTGGGCTTGAAGATGATAAGGATAGATTTATAACTGCTGCACTACAGGTTGCAGCTCATGAAGCCAGACAGGGACATGGGGCCCTAGCTAAAGAGCTACGAAGTCTAATAGATAAGGTAAAAATTTCAAGGGTAAAAGTTATTCCCTTCACCCCTGATTTAAAAGATTTAGTTTTATCCACAGAACCTGGAGACCGTCTTTCTGATCTAGTGGTATCTGATGCTTTAAAAAACAGAATAGAAAAAATTCTAAACGAATACCATCATAAAGAAAAACTCTTTAAACACGGGCTACACAATAGAAGAAAAATTTTACTTGTTGGCCCTCCTGGCACAGGAAAAACTATGACAGCTTCTGTAATTGCCAAAGAGTTAGGCATGCCATTTTATACTGTTCAGATGGATAAACTAGTAAATAAATTTATGGGCGAAACCAGTGCCAAACTTAGACAAATTTTTGATGTTATAAAAGATAGAAAAGGTATTTTCCTCTTTGATGAGTTCGATGCTATTGGAGCGGAACGTAATGCGGATAATGACGTAGGTGAAATGAGAAGAGTATTAAACTCTTTCCTGCAATTTATTGAGAACGATAAATCAGAAAGTTTTATTATTGCTGCAACAAACAATTTAAGTATACTGGATCAAGCTTTATTTAGGCGTTTTGATGACATATTACACTATGACTTACCTGATGAAAAGGAAATAAAAAGTCTTATCGAAAACTGTTTAGGTAGTTATAAAGGAACACTAAGTATTAAAAAGGTAACAGTCGAATCAAAAGACCTTAGTCACGCTGAAATTACGCAAGCCTGTAGAGATGCCATAAAAGAAGTTATATTAAAAGACAAGTCAAAAGTTAATATGTCTCTACTTAAATCTATGATAGACGATAGAAAAAATGCGTATAAAAGGGATTAAGGCTTTTTAAATATGTTCAGAAAAGACCTGCCACATATAATATTAAATATAGCTCCAGAAGAACAAGACTATACTTCTCGACAAGGAAGAGGGCCTGCTACAAATACTCCACAAAGAAACAGAAAAGATCATGGAGAATTTGTAAAGCAACGACTTGAAGAACTATGGAGAGAAGTTGAAAAGAAAGAAGAAGAAGGCAAATCTGTAGCTTTGCCTGTTTCTGATGGCGTGTATCTTGAGTTTAAGGGAGCAGAAGGGTATGACCTTGTAACAAAAAGTCTGGAAAATATTCGGTCAGGAATAAGACTTTCCAACGTTAGGACATATAAAGAAAATGGAAAAGAAATTACCAAGGCAACAATTTATGTTCCAAAAGAAAAGTATCCATCGTTTCTGAGCAAGGTGGATAAGTATCTAAATGAAGATACAAAATATGATAAACCTAAAAATGCTAAGCTAATAGATAGTATCGAAGATATAAGAGTAGCTATTATAAATTCCTTCTGGAATGATTCCAAGAAATTAATCCCTAAAAAAGGCCAGCATAAATGGTGTGAAGTTTGGTTACGCTCTGATAATAATGATATAGAAGTAGAAAAAGAATTTTTTAATTTATGCTCCAAACTGGGCATTGAATTCAGGTCAGACGAAGTATTAAAGTTCCCAGAAAGAAAGGTTGTTATAGTAAAAGCAGACAAAGAAGTACTAGCTAATATAATTACATCCAGTCCTTATATAGCAGAATTCAGATTGGCTAAAGAAACAGCCCGTTTTTTTGTGGAATTAGATAATAAAGACCAAACAGATTGGGTTAAGCATCTTCTTAAAAGGCTGAATGTAGCATCAGAAGCTACAACAGCTGTATGTATACTTGATACAGGTGTAAACAATGGACATGAGTTGTTGCAACCGATTATAAGCGATGAAAATTGCTATACAATTAATGATGACTGGGGTACTCACGATCAAGCAGGCCATGGAACATTGATGAGTGGAGCTGTTTGTTATGGTGATTTACAAAAATGTTTAGATACAAATGATGAAATAAACATATCACACACAGTCGAGTCAGTAAAACTAATCCCTGGCGATGGCAATCATAACGAGCCCCATCTATACGGAGCATTAACACAACGAGGTGTTTATTTTGCAGAAATCGATTCTCCTGAAAGGCAACGTACTGTTTGTATGGCAATTACTTCTGAAGTCTGCGAAGAAGGTAAGCCCACTTCTTGGTCTGCTGCTATAGATGCTTTAACCTCTGGAGTTGAAGATGAAACTAGAAGACTTTTTGTTACCGCTGCTGGAAACATAGAAAATGATGACTGTAAAAATTATCCCGACAGTAACATCACCTGTTCCATCAAGAACCCGGGCCAATCCTGGAATACTATAACTGTTGGTGCCTTTACTGAAAAAGATGTAATAACTTTAAAGTCATCATATTCTGCTTTAGCTAAAAAAGGGGAGCTCTCACCCTATAGCAGAACTTCTATGGTTTGGGGGCGAAATACTTGGCCAGTAAAACCTGATATTGTCTTTGAGGGTGGAAATGTAGCTAAAGATAGTACAGGATTCCATTGCTCTTTAGATGACTTATCAATATTATCAACCGCTCATGAACCTACAAAAAGGCAGTTTGATGTCTTATATGCTACTAGTGCTGCAACAGCTCAGGCTACTTGGTATACGGCTCAAATTCAATTAAGGTATCCTAATCTCTGGCCAGAAACCATTAGAGCTTTGTTGGTGCATTCTGCTGAATGGACAGATTCTATAGTTAAGCAATTTTATAATAGCAGTATATCCAGAAAGAAAAACTATCAAGATTTGTTGAGAATATGCGGATATGGAGTTCCAAGTTTAGATAAAGCGTTATACTCTGCGAGTAACAGCCTTACGTTAATTTCTGAAAATGGAATTCAACCTTTCGATAAAAAGGATGGAAGAACTATAACAAAAGATATGCACATTCATGAACTTCCTTGGCCTAAAGATGTTTTGATAGGCTTACCTAGTGATACAATGGTCAAGTTAAAAATTACATTATCTTATTTTATTGAACCTGGGCCGGGTGAAGTTGGCTGGAAAAATAAATATCGTTATCCATCTCATAGCCTAAGATTTGATTTGAAATCTCCAAACGAAACTAAACAGGAGTTTATAAAGCGACTTAATATAGCAGCAAGAGAAGATGGTGAAGATATAGAAACTTCAGCGCAAACTGAAAGATGGAAACTAGGTCCTAAAAGTGGACGGAATTTAGGATCTATACACAATGATGTATGGGAAGGAACAGCAGCAGAAGTTTCCAACTGTAATTTAATTGGAATTTATCCAGTATCAGGATGGTGGAAAGAAAGAAGTCATCTTGATTGCTGGGATAAACAAACAAGATATTCTCTTATTGTTTCACTTGAAACACCCAAAACAGAAATTGATTTGTACACACCGGTTGAGATTGCACTAAAAACATCAATAGAAATCAAACCTACTAGGCAGCTTAAGAAGAATTAAATAAATTTATATTATTGACAGGACTTACGCAACTAATTGAAAAACATCTTGATTAGAGTATTTTTTGAAATAAAATGAATTAATTTAACAGGACTTACGCAACTAGCTCAAAAACATCTTGATTAGTATATTTTTTCATATAGAAATCCTGTAAGAAGTCTCTATGTGAGGCTTCTATGCTTT
>JANQEB010000229.1 GCA_028278605.1 Candidatus Gastranaerophilales bacterium | reverse complement strand
AGTTTTCATTTTTAAAAGCTCATTCCCACGTCGGGCGAATAACAATTACCTGCTGACATTCCCGTTTTTCGCTCGCGCTGCTCGGAATGACATTTCGGGTGTTATCAACATGATAACGGTACACTTTCTAAATTGACCCAACAGCTTTAAATCCGCATTATTTGAGGTTGGGTTAAAAAATTCTATTTTTTAACCCAACCTACCCAACTGTTTAAGGTTTATTCTTAAGTTCACTCAGAACTCCCTGAATGAATCTAGGAGTAATATGGTTAACATCTCTTTTCTCAGCTTCACTAGCAATGAACACGACAGGACAAAATTCTTCTGAACCATTCAGGATTTCTGATCTTGATAAGAGCCCCTCATTGTGATCAAAAACATTTTTATGTTCAAGTCTATTAGTACAAGGATTAAAAATATTGACGACTCCACTTGTGTCTGTATAAAACATACGGCCATCTGAACGCACACCACCAGCTATCGTCACATTACCAAAGCTATCATTTAAATAATAACTGTTAGGCTCCTGCATTGTAAGATTACCAGGGGCATTAATAGCCGATCTCCAAAGTCCAGCAAGCAGGTCTTGAACTTCTGGAGCCTTTGCCCTGTCTGAGGATGTTATGGCTATATGTGGTGGGATTGTAATATTTGTCATACATCCCCAAAGTGGCCTATGTGGTCTCTGTGGTCTCTGTGGTCTCTGTGGTTCAAGTGGAGCTTCTCTAGGCGGAGAAACTCCGCGCAGAGCTCCTGATTCAGGTTGATTTTGTCTATATGGATATCTCACAGTTACTTCCGCTAATTGTTCTGCCATTTCTAATCCCTCCCGCTAAAATTTTCTACCAAGTAAATTTTTATATTAATATAAAAACAAATAACTCTAAATAATTGCTATTTTGGGATAATGCTTTAGACTAAACTGACCCGTTACAAAATTATCTTGTTTTTAAATCCCTTTGTTTACAGAGGTTTCAGGCTTTTGTTAAAAAATATAAATAGCCTGCACTGATTTTGTAATGAAAAAAGACCCAACAGCTTTAAACCCGCATTATTTGATGTTGGGTTAAAAAATTCTATTTTTTAACCCAACCTACCCAACTTTTGCTTTTGTTTGCTCCGGTTGGACTTCTATGGTGTCCCCGTCGATGATTTTGCTTACTTTTACATACGCTCATTTATATTCAGTAAATTAAATCATATTTATTGTTTTCCCTGAATTAAACAGGTAAAATTAAACCAAGGGGAGGGCGTTTAGTCATGGCTCAAAACATCCTGGAAAAAAACCTGCGTTGCATATCCGCCTATAACAGGGAATTAGAAAAAAAACTTTCCGACATAACAGAGCTGGAAGGAAATTTTGAATTAAAATACGCTAAATCAGGCGATGCAGTGCTGTATAAAGACAATTTCCCCACAGACGAAGCTGTAGATCCGGTATGGGATGCTATTGAACAGTGCAAAAAACTAAAATTCAATATAAAAAGGAGCATTACCTTTGTAATAGGCCTTGGGCTTGGCTACAGGCTAAAAGAGCTTGCCGGCAGGTATAAAGGTAAAATCATAATTTATGAGCCTGATATAAACCATTTAAGAGTAGTTTTAGAACTGGTTGACCTGTCTGAATTTCTCCAAAAAGACAATGTTAAACTGGTAAACAGCTATTCGGAGTTAGAAAATATCTATCAGTCAGTATTTTTTATTCACTATAAGCTAAATGTGCTTTGCTCTGACTATTATTTAACAAATCACGCCCCTGAATCTGCACAAATAACCGACAGACTGGAAGATTTGCATTCAGTTTACGAGTCAAATTACAGGAACCTGTTCCTGAAAAACAGAGCATGGACTGACCTGATGTTTAATAACATTCCATATATTGCCGGAAATCCTGATTTAGACATCCTAAAAGACAAATTCAAGGGCAAAACTGCCGTAATAATTGCAGCCGGGCCTTCCCTTGATAAAAATATCAAGGACCTCAAGCCGTACAGGGACAAAGTAATCGTATTTTGCGTGGGAACAGCGCTGAAAACAGCTGTCAGGCATGGAATAATTCCTGATTTTGCGGTAGCTGTGGAGGCATTTAAAAGCACTTACACCAACCTTGACCTGCCGGAAACCGCAGATATTAATTTAATTATAAACACCAGGGTATTTCCTGATGTTTACAGGTTGAAGCCCGCAAGGATTTTTAATTACCACGGCCAGAACTCCCCTGCCTCAAAGTGGTTAGGCCAAATTCTGGGCAAATCCCCCGGACTTTATAAAGAAGCGGGAACCGTTTCCCTGACAGCGTTTTATGCGGCAAAAGCCATGGGGTGCGATAAGTTTATTTTCATTGGCCAGGACCTTGCATACACTGAAAACAGGTTTTATTCCAGGGGCACAATATTTGGAAACTACGTGGTTGACAGCTCAAAAACTGTAAAAAATGAAACGGATAACCAGGCAGAAATCGAGCCCCATGCAAACTTCATGGCCAGGGATATGTTGTATGTCAAAGGGGTTCAGCAGGAAAAAATATTGTCTTCCGCAACGCTTTTGCTGTTTATAAAATACTTTGAAGAAATAGGCGAAAAACTGGGTCCCGAAGTAAAGCTGGTCAATGCAACAGAAGGCGGGGCTTACCTGGAAGGCTTTGAGCATATTACCCTGGCTAAAGCCCTGGAAAAATACACAGGTGAGCCTGTCCCTGTTGAGTATATCCTCAAGAAATCAGACATAAAAGCCGGGGATTACGCTAAAAGGGAAAAAATAATACTGGATGCAATGAGCGGCATTATAAAAAATTACCGGAAAGCAAGGACAATTTTGGCAGATACCTGCGAAAATGAGGTCATCAAAAGGTTTGGGATAAAGGATAATATAGAAAAAATTCTGGAATACAAGGAAAAACACAACATTAATTTATTAGACTTTAAAAGAAGGAAGGACAGAAAAAGCCTTACCTCCGATGAAAAAGAAACGCTTGATACTTTTGTGCAAATCCGGCGGGAGTATGGTAAAAAATGTAAGAAAGAAATTGAGCATCTTTTTTACAATGATTTTGATTCATTTTCGCAAAACTTAAAAATTGTGAAGGATAATTATATTAAACTGGAACAAATTCTGAGCCGGAACCCTTACCTGTATAATTTTTACTTTGACATGTTTTTAATTTCAGATTACCTGATAAAAGACTTTGACGGCACCGAAGGCTGTCTTAAATGTATATCAAACTACCTGAATTCCTTTATGGTTTTTCTTTATATAACTGATATTGAACCGATTAAAAACATAGTTAATGAGCTGGAATCACAAAAACAATATGCTTGATACAAGGTTAAGTTTAATAAAAGATGCTAATCCTGAGCTTTTTGACAGGCTAAAGAGCTATGCATTGCCTCAAAGTATTGATCTTGAGCTGTTCAACTCTGAATCAGGCGATGCTAACCTGCTTTATAAAAATATATCCCTGCATTGCAGGCAAAACCCACAAACAGAAGCCCTGCGGGAGTTCAACAGGATAAAACCCGGCCCTTCAACAATAGTAATAATTATGGGCCTGGGATTGGGATATTTTGTAAAACGGCTCTATATAGGCTCAAAATGTAAAATGGTTGTTTACGAGCCGGACCTGAATATCCTGAAATTTACGCTGGAATCAGTTGATTTTTCCGGGGAAATAAACTCAGGCAGGCTTTTTATCACCAATACGCTTGAAGAACTTGAAAATACTCTTAACGAGCTTTATAAGTATAAAAACCAGGTTACAGTTACGCAGGTCCCCTATGTTGCAGGTCTTTACCCGCAAAAAATTTCTGATGCAATGCAACAGCTCGATAAAATTGTGCCGTCTTTAAATTCTAACTATGCAACACTGTTTAAATACTCTAAAAAGTGGTTGTTACAGGGATTTACAAAACTAACACAAGCTAAAAACAACTCTTCGCTTGTTATTCTGGAAAATAAACTTAAGGATAAAACTGCCCTGATTGTTTCAGCCGGGCCATCGCTGGATAAAAACATAGGATTAATAAAGCAAAACAGGGATAAATTTATTATTTTCTGCGTAAACACAGCGTATAAAAAGCTAATCACAGAAGGGATCATCCCGGATTTCACGGTCTACCTTGATTTAATCGGCCTTAAGTCAATAATGCAGTACGAGCATTCACAGACAAACATGATAATTCACTCATCCTGCAATTCCCAGGTCTTTACACAGCTTGAACCTAACCGGTTCTTCACTTTTTATGGAAAAAATGACCTTTTATCAAGATGGCTGGC
This sequence comes from Candidatus Gastranaerophilales bacterium, assembly GCA_028278605.1. Classification (GTDB taxonomy): domain Bacteria; phylum Cyanobacteriota; class Vampirovibrionia; order Gastranaerophilales; family UBA9971; genus JANQEB01. Next base: position 5,163 of record JANQEB010000229.1, on the reverse strand, counting down.
GAAAACCTGCGGTTTTTCAATTGAAAACTATTCTACAAAAGGTTCTGTAGCTTACCTTGCCCTTGTTTCAGCTTATAATATGGGCTGTAACCCGATTATCCTTACCGGGCAGGACCTGGCTTATACTGAGGGGAAGTTTTATTCCTCCGGGACATTCTGGGGCGATATGTTTAGAATTAATGAAAGTAATGAAATCGTTGAAGAAAAGGACTTAAAGGATAAGGAAACTTTTAAAAACAAGATCAATAGCTTTAAAGAGACTAAATTTGTTAATGTGAAAGCCCAGGATGGCGGCACAGTAGTAACTTCTGCCGATTATGCGGGTTTTATCAGCCACTTTGAAAGCTTTGTCCGGGATAATACTTCTGAAGTCAGGTTATTAAACTGTTCCACAGGAGGGGCTAATATTGAAGGGTTTGAGAATAAAACCCTTCAGGAAGCACTAACTGGACTGCCTCCTGTAGGTTTAGATATAAATAAAACCCTTCAAGCCATAATAAATACAGAAAAAGACCCTATCATAAACAGATGGGAGAGCATAAAATCAGGCCTAAAACCTCTTGAAACCGATAAGGAAAAACTTTTACAGGCAGCACAAAGAGGAATAAATAACTGCAAGGAGCTTTCAAGGGAAATAAGAAATAAAAAGCTAAACCCGGTAAGGATTAAAACCCTTTATAGCGATATTATGAACAGCTATAACAGGCTTGATGAAAACTTTTTTGACAAATACGATTTTGCAATCGGCGTTGCTTTCGAGGAATTAACGGAATTTAACCTGCTTATGCAGGATGAATCGCCGCAGGGTGATTTTGCGATGATCGTTAATTTTGCAAAAACCGCCCGGAGACTTTTTGAAGCAACTGAAAAAGGCATAAATGGCATTAATGCCAGGATATCTTCACTGGACAGGCAGCCGGAGGAGTAGTCATTTATGGGGATAACACTATCAGATATCGAAATTTACAGGGACTTAAAAGTTATTTCCTTTGACGTGTTTGACACAGCAGTTGTCAGGGAGACTTTCCGGCCAAAAGACATTTTTGACATAGTTGAAGCCAGGTATGGTAATGGTTTCAAGGAACAAAGAATGCTGGCGGAAAGACAGGCAAAGGCAAAATCAGGGGGGGAATGCTCCTTAGATTTTATATACAAAACCCTGGGCGTACTGGTTCCGGTTCTTAAGCCCGAACTGCAAGACGTTAAGGAGTATGAAATTGCTCTTGAGCTTCAGCACTGCAAGCCATGCCGGGAAATCCTCGATTTTTACAATACTATCAGGGATAAGTACAGGGTTATATTTATCAGCGATATGTACCTGAGCAGGGAAATTATCGGTAAAATGCTAAAAAATGCCGGTTATCAGGAACATGAGGTCTATGTTTCCGGGGAAATCGGTGTTAACAAACATCAGGGCGGGTTATTTGACCATGTAATCAATGATTTAGGTATAAAACATGACCAAATCCTTCATATTGGGGACAATTACGCTTCTGATATCCTTGTTGCCGCCAGAAAAGGAATAAACACTTACTATTTTATAAATAATTACGACAAATCATTTACAAACCCGGATATTCCGGATAAAAAAATTGATAAACTATATAACCACAGGGACTTTTCAACGTCATTCCTGACAAAATTATTGACGGAAAAGGAAAATTCCAATGCCGGTATTTATAATAAAATCGGTTTCTACTGGGGAATCATCTTTTATGAGTTTGTAAAGTGGGTTATCAGCCAAGCTGACGGCAGGAAAATCTTTTTTAACAGCAGGGACGGTTTTATCCCGCATAAAATCGCAAAATGCATTATGGGCATTGAAAACTGTACCTATGTGCTTTTATCGAGGCGTTCATCGTCTTTTATAGGTTTTGATACGGACTATCCTATTAACCACCAGAAAAATCTTTATTTTTACAATGCAATCCGTTTCCAGCGGGTAAATACAATAAAACAGCTCCTGGCCTGTATTGGTTTTGACAGCTCAACAGTACATAACCAGATAAGAAAAGCCGGGTTTTCAGGCGATGAAGACAACATTGAACCCTTTAAATTTGACGGGCAGCAGACTCATGAGAAACTTGAAAACCTGATTCAGGCTATTGAACCTGAAATATACGATCATTGCAGTTCTAAAAAACAAGCCCTGCTTGATTATATCGACACGCTGGATATGCAGGGCAATGATATTTTTTGCGATATAGGTTATAACGGCTCAATTCAGTATTGTATTGAGCTTATGACCGGGATAAACTTTGACGGTAAGTACTTTGAGATCTATGACAGGGAAATCAAGCTTGACTGCAAGAAAGAAGGCTTTCTATCCACCGGGAAGAACCTCACCTACGGATACGGAGGTCTTTTAGAAACTATTTTCTCAGCCCCGCATGGCGGGCCTGTAGGTTATGATTGTTGTGAACCCGTATTATTCGAGGATTCAGACCTCAGAATTACTATCCTGAATAAGATTCATGACGGCATAATCGAGTTTTGCCTGAAATGGCACGAGCTTAACCAAAAACACAGGCTCGATATAACCAGGGAAACTGTCATATCAATGGTTATGCGCTTCCTGAAACAGCCTTCTCTGGAAGAAGCAAAATACGGGATGGAAATTCCTTTTGATAATGGAGCCGAAAATGCGCTTGAGAATATAACATGGTTTAATGAACACCGGATAAAGACCGGCAGGATAGTTGAATGCTATAACCGTTCATACTGGCAAGAAGCGTTTCTGAAAATCCTAAATAACTCTCACTACGCCGGTTTAGCCAGATTTTTGGAATTATCGTAAACCTGTTTTAAAAAGAGAAGTTTATGGATATCAGGTATAAATTCAAAAAACAAATACGAAAAATAATTGACAGAGGAGATTTTCAAAAGAGAATCGATAGTTTATCAAGAAAATACAAGGGAAAAAACGTGGTTTTATATGGGGCCGGCTATATTTTTGAATATATTACCGAAAACTACGATTTGTCAGGGTTAAATATTGTTGCGGTGGCTGATATTAACCAGGCTGAGGAATTTAAGGGTTATAAGGCAATAAAACCTAATGATATCCCGAAATATAACGTTGATGTGATTTTAATTTCAAGTTTCTGGGAGAGCCTGATGAAACATTTCCTGAAAATATCAGCCCTGAAAGATAAATGCCGGGATTACAAAGTAGAACTTCTTATTAACAAAACGTTATGGGAGAAATTTGAAGATTATCTGGTAGGATTAATTTATAACTCATAAGGACCTGGTAAATGACTATTATTTCCGTTCACGTGATGAAAACAGCCGGTACAAGCTTTAAAAAGGTGCTTTCAGACATTTTTGACGAGGAGGAGCTTTATTTTGACTATGACGATAATTTATTAAAAAATAAAAAGTTTTTGGCGGGTCTTTATCATTTTCTCTACGGAAACAGGCCGCTGGTGGATGAACCGGGACGTGCCCGGCAATATAAGTGTATTCATGGGCATATTGATGTAAATAAGTATGACCATATTTATCAGGATATTGATTATGCAACATGGCTAAGAGAACCGACCCAGCAGTTACTATCATTTTATTTTTTTACAAACAGCAAGAAGGGAGCGGATTCTAATGATGAAGAAAGGATGAAGAGGTTTTTTCAAAAACCCAGAAATTTACAGTCTAAACTCATAAAACCCGAAAAAAATGACATTATGGACTTTAAATTTGTCGGGATTACAGAAGAGTTTGGCAGGGGAATTGAGTTATTCTGCAAAATTTTTGGTATTGGTAAAGAAGTGGTTATTCCACACTGCAATGCGACTATAATAAAAGAAAACAAAAAGTATGAGGCTGCTGAGGAAATTATCGGTTTGATAAAAGAAAATAACCGGATTGATTTTGAACTTTACGAGCGCGCAAAACAGAAATTTGAGGCGCTTTGTAACGAATATGGCGTATAAGAAGTTTTAGAAAGTTAGTTTACAATGAAAGAACCTGGTGCCAAATTCTATATTTGTTAATATTATTGATAAATATAGATTAATATGATATAATAAATTTATTGCATGCAATATATCCCTAAAAAGGGAAATATCTTGGGTAGTGGTTGAATAATTACTGATTTATATTTTATTTCATTAATTTAAAAAAAGTTTTTCAATAATTCCGAAATGAATTTTGTAAGTTACTGAGCTTTACAGATGATGATCTATGCTTAATTGTGCGGGTTATCACAGTATTACGTGAGGAAATTATAGCGGCGGATAAATGAAAACTTTAATGGTAAGATTTTTATCACTACCAGGTTTTATTTTAGTACATAGAATTTAATTTAAAGGAGTATTTAATGGGTAATTCGATAATTCAATTAAACAATATAGTAATTCAATTAAAAAATGATACTGCAGCTAACTGGGCATCTGGTAACCCTGTTCTGGCTTTAGGAGAAATGGGACTGGAAACCGATACAAACAAGATTAAATTCGGTGATGGGGCCACTGCCTGGAGCAGTCTTCCCTATTTTAGCGGCGGCGGAGGAGGAGGAAGTTCATCTTTTAAGTATGGAGAGTATGGATTATCCGCGGATCAAAGCAGTAACCTTGGCGCAAATAAGCATATAGAATTTGATACATTGCTAAATGGCTCATTGAACCCGCCATCTACTGGTACCGGCCAAGAAAAAGGTACTATAACCTTGCCTGCCGGTAAAACGTATAAAATTCAATTAATAACACAGTCTGTGCATAACCCTACAGGTGAACTTAGATTTCGTATGTATAATGAAACTGCGTCTGATTATTTTGGAATGGTTTGTATGTCTATGTCAGTAGGTTACAATGATATAGGAAGTTTTAACGGTCAACTTGTATCATTTATCACTACAACTGTAGATACTGATATTAATGCAAGAATAATTATTTCTACAAGACCCGTTAAGATTGATGACGCCACAACACGTTTAATAATTGAAGAGTATGCCGGGTATTAAAAACCGGCTTGTTTTAAGCAAGTAGGGTTTTACTCAGGCGCAAGGCTTAGCCTTGCGCCTGATGTTTAACTCCAATGAAAAATGGACTATAGCCTGATAAATAGCTAGTACTCTGTTAAATTAATTTTGTCCGTCATCCTGAGCCCACCCCACCCATGGTGGGGGGTGGCCGAAGGATCTCAGGTAATGAGATTCTTCGGCCG
>JANQEB010000219.1 GCA_028278605.1 Candidatus Gastranaerophilales bacterium | reverse complement strand
GGAAAACTGGATTAACAATAGACCTATGAAAATTTTAGGCTTTAAATCCCCTAATCAAAAGGCTTTAGAACTGAATGTTGCAATTGCTTATTGAATTCGGTGAAATGCTAATTAACTCGAGTCGCGAATTAGCCGAAACCGTCATTGCGAGGAGTGAAGCGATACTTCGGCTTCGCTCAGCACAGGCTCCGCAATCCATATAACTGAAATGTTTTTATGGATTGCCACGTCGGGCACAAACCCTTCGCTGAAGGGTTTGTGCCCTCCTCGCAATGACATAAGGAAAATTAATTAGCAATTCGAGTTAATTATACTAAAAGCACGCTATCACAGGTCAAGGCCAATATCGAGAATCCCTGCTTTTGATGTAATCGCACTTGTGGAAATATAGTCCACTCCCGAAGATGCAATTTTATTTATGTTTTCCAGATTGACAACGCCGCTGGCCTCGGTTAGAGCTCTGCCGTTGATTAACTTCACAGCCTGAGCCATGACATCAACCGGCATGTTATCGAGCATAATTATTTCAGCTCCGGCTTCAAGGGCTTCTTTGGCCTGCTCAAGTGTTTCTGTCTCGACTTCAATTGTTGTTATATGCGGAATCTTCTGTCTTGCAAGTTCAACTGCCTGTTTTATGCTTCCAACGGCTGAAATATGGTTATCTTTAATCATTACCCCGTCAAAAAGCCCGTATCTGTGAGCTGAACCACCGCCAATTATTACAGAATATTTCTCAAAAATCCTGAAGTTAGGGCATGTTTTTCTGGTGGCGCAGATTTTTGCTTTATATGGACGTATTGCCTGTTGAAATTTGTCTGTTAGGGTCGCAATTGCGCTCATTCTCTGTAAAAAATTCAGGGAAAGCCTTTCTCCTTTAAGAATTGCTGCCGCATTTCCGCTTACTTGCGCTATCTTCCGGCCGGAACTTACTTTTTCCCCGTCTTTAACGTAAGTTTCTATTTTGATTTCAGGGTCAAGCCGGCTAAAAATTATTTTCAACAGTGGAAGCCCGGATATGATTCCGTCTTCCCTTGAATTATAGCTTGCAATAATGGTTTTGTCGGGACTGATAAGGCTGTCTGTGGTTAAGTCTCCGGGCCCGATATCTTCTATAAGCGCGCTTTTTACAAGTTCTTTTACTATAGGGGTTTCCAGGGTAATCATAATAATGATTATACCTGAAAATTATTTGCTGTAATTAACTCGAATGACGAGTTAGCTAAAAATGAATTATAGCTTAGTATAATTAGGTAAAAATAAACTATAGCCTAATAAAAATTAAAAAAAGAGGCGCGCGGCTGTGCGGGAGCCTATAAAAATTGCAAATATTGTCTGACTGGCGCAGAAAATATTCCCCGTCTAACTATGTTATTCCTGCCGCTTTTTTAATTTAATTTTTAAAAGCGGTTCATGGTGCTAAAGAGGAAAATTTTTTATGTCAAACCCCCTGGTTTCAGTTATTATTCCGGTTAATAACAAAGGGTTTTTCCTGAAAAATTCAATAGATTCTGTGTTAAACCAGACGTTTCAGGACTTTGAAATTATCATCATAGATAATAACCATTTAAATAATACAAAACAGGTAGTTGAAACCTGTGAAGACAGCCGGATTAATTATTTTTACCGGGAAGGCGTCGGTTTAAGCGCCGCAAGAAACTTTGGTATAGAAAAATCAAGAGGAAAATACATTGCCCTTCTTGGACCAGACGACATCTGGGACGCGTCAAAACTCGAAAAGCAATTGGCTATCTTTAGTAAAAAGGCTGATGTGGGCCTTGTCTACTGCGGAACATTGCTTATAGACAAAAACAACAGTCCGGCAGGGCAAAAGCCTATTGTAACTTATAAAGGCAAAGTGTTTAGCAAAATGGTAGTGCATAACTTCCTCTATAACTGCTCTGTGCCGCTTTTTAGAAAAGAATGCCTGGAAAAAACCGGCATGTTTGATGAAACAATCGACAAAATGACAGATTGGGAATTTTACCTGAGATTTGCGATTAACTATAAATTCTGGCCCGTGCAAGAACGCCTGGTAAAAGCCAGGTTTATCGAAAAAGCAAAGGGTAATGATTTTGAATTTTTTGAAACCAGCGGTTTTAAGATATTAAACAAGATTTTCCAGCGGACAGACATAGATATATGTCATTTGCGGCATATAAACTCTGCTTATGCAATGAGATACCGCTATATTGCTAAAAAATATTTTGAAAAAGAATGTTTTGACAAGTCAAAAGGATATTTTCAAGAGGCTCTAAAACGTGATTTCCTTACCAGCTGTAGAAGCGATATCCCTCTTTATTACCTGTTATGCTGCCTTCCTAAAGTTAGGGGTAGGATTTTAAAAAATTCCAAAAAGAAACAGGAAAAATCCGCAAACTAAAATTAAGTGCTTAAAAGCACAACAGCGCAAGCTGCAATTGCATGTCCTTCTCCTATAGGACCAAGTCCTTCCATTGTGGTCGCTTTTATTGAAATCCCGGTTGCTTCCAGCTCTATAGCTTCCGAGATAGCTGTCTTCATAGCCGGAATATAGTCTTTGAGTTTAGGTTTTTCAGCCCGGATTACAGAATCAATATTAACTACTGAATACCCTTTTGCTTTTAACAGGTTATGGACTTCTTTTAGCAGGGTTAAACTGCTTATATCCTTAAATGCAGGGTCTGAAGGCGGAAAATGACATCCTATATCCCCAAGGCAAAGCGCTCCTAACATTGCATCCATTATTGAATGAAGCAGCACATCAGCGTCAGAATGCCCAAGAAGACCCTTTTCGTAAGGCACCCGTATTCCTCCAAGAATAAGCTTCCTGCCTTCAACAAGCCTGTGTATATCGTAGCCGTTTCCTATTCTGAAATTCTTTTCCATATTATCCAAAATATCACATGTTTTTAAAAATTATATTGAAAAATTGCTATTTTTTTTGAAAAAAATTTAAATAACCTGAATGACGGGTTAGCTAAAAGTGAATTATAGCTTAGTATAATTTTAAAAATTTTTCTAGTACTCTGTTAAATTAATTTTGTCCGTCATCCTGAGCCCACCCCACCCATGGTGGGGGGTGGCCGAAGGATCTCAGGTAATGAGATTCTTCGCC
>JANQEB010000178.1 GCA_028278605.1 Candidatus Gastranaerophilales bacterium | reverse complement strand
TTCAAACAAATTAATTCAAAAGCTACATAAATAATATTATAGGACTTGATTCTCTATTTATATTTATCCAACAAAATTAATTTAACTGAGTACTACTTAATTTAACTTAGCACCAGGTTTTTATAAAAAATGGGGAATTTATGGATGAAAAATGAAGGGGTATAGAAACTCAGATTGTTTATAAAAACAAAAACTATTAGGAAATAATAAAGAAAACCGGAAAATATAATAAAAATTATTATAATAATAATCAGGATAGAAAATAGATATACAAAAAGTAAAAAAACAACCCTGATAACGATTTATACAAAGGGGCTACCTATGAATAACGAGAGATCAAAGGCTATTGTAAGAGGGCAGCAACTGCGCAGTTTCTATGCCGCCCTGAGCAGAGAAAAATTGATTGATGAGTTAACCGCAACCGAAAAAATTGTCGCTAACATTGATACTTCTAATGAATTAAGGTTTCTTTATTTAAGACGGTACATGAAAATCCTGGAAATCTTAAAAGAAAAACTTGAAAATTTTGAATATGAGGATTTAAATGAAAGAATGCTCAGTGAAAATTTTTCAAAAGCCGTATGAAAGAGGAACACTTTCTTAATATAATCAGCAGGACTATCCCCGAATCAGCAGGGTTTTTAGGGGATGATACCGCTTATATTGAGGAAAAAGACCTTATACTTACCCAGGATACCCTTATAGAGGATATTCATTTCAGGATAAAAACAATAAGCCCGTTTTACCTGGGAAGAAAATCAATTGCGGTTAACCTGAGTGATATCGCTGCTTCCGGCGGAATCCCGGCTTATGTATTAATTTCACTTTCCATGCCAAAAACTATCGAGGATAACTTTGTAAAAGAGTTTTATAAAGGTATACGCTCGATTTGCAGTGAATGTAATGTTCTTGTGGCAGGAGGCGACCTTACGGCAGCGGAAAAAATTACTATAAGTGTATGCGCTGTAGGGTTTGGAAACGGTTTAACACCGGCAAACCGAAGAACAGCAATGCCCGGTGATGTTGTAATCATCACGGGAAATTCCGGCTCCAGCGCAACAGGGCTTTATCTTCTTGAAGAATTTTATAAGCAAACCGGTGTTGCAGAGCTGGTACCAAAAGAAATCAGGACTAAATTTATTAACTCACACATTGCCCCTGTCCCCGGAATTAAACAGGGCAGAAAAATTCTTGAAACCGCCAAAAACCCTGCAATGATAGATACAAGCGATGGGCTTGCCGATGCTCTTTACAAGATTTGTAATATGAGCAAAGTGAGCATGGAAATCTATTTTGATGAAATTCCCTATGATCCCGATATAAAAAAAATTTTTGAATCCCAAAAAGCTATACAGGAAAAAATTCTTTTTGGAGGAGAAGATTATGAGCTGGTTGCGGTTGTTTCCGAGGATGTTTATAAGAAATTAAAGCAAGAAATTTTTGTAAAAAAAATAGGAACTGTTAAACAAGCAGACCCTAACTGCTTTGCTCATGTTAAATTTAAAAGTGGAGACGATTTAAAAATAGACTCTAAATCATTAAACTCAGCTTTATTTAAGCATTTTGAAGAATAGCTCACAGGCAGGGAAAAATGACAGTTTCAGCGATAATTCCGGCAGCAGGTTCCGGCTCAAGATATAACAAGTCAAAAAATAAGCTCCTTGAGGAACTAAGGGGAATTCCCGTAATTGCCCGGACCCTTATGAATGTATCCTCAGTCGGGGAAATTAGCGAAATTGTTGTATGCACTTCCGGGGAATTACAGGGGAAAATTGGTAAAATAATTGAGCAGTATGAAATTCCAAAAGTTAATAGAATTGTTTTAGGAGGCAAAACCCGTCAGGAATCTGTTTATAACGGGCTTAAGGAATTGGAAATGCCGGGAGCCTCTAATTTTGTCTTAATCCATGACGGCGCAAGACCATTGGCTTGTCCGGAAATAATCAGGGAATCAATAAAAACCGCGCGCCAAAAAGGAGCTGTAATTGTTGCGGTTCCTACAAAAGACACTATAAAGAGAATAGACCCTGCAACACATGAAGTTATTGAAACAATTGACAGGCAAGGCCTCTGGAATGTGCAGACGCCGCAGGTATTTAAATACAATGAAATCCTGGGTGTTCACGAGGGTTTTAAAGGAGAAGACCTGACTGATGATTCTGTGCTTATGGAAAAAGCCGGTTATAAAGTTTCTGTGTGTATTGGAAGCTACGAAAACATCAAAATAACAACCGGGGAAGACCTTGCAACCGCTGAAAGTATTATTGGAAATGAATAAAACCACTGAAAAAACAAACACGGGCAATGAACTTGAAAATATCCTGCACAGGATCAATAAACCCTCAAGATATATAGGAAAAGAACCCGGAAGCGCAAATAAAGACTGGGACTCTGCGCAAGTCAGGGCTGTGCTTGCATTTCCCGACCTGTATGAAATCGGGATTTCTAACCTTGGATTAAGAATTTTATACAACAGGATAAATAACTACGCCGGGAAAAATTTCCTGGCTGACAGGGTTTATGCTCCGGAAACCGACTTCAGGGATGAATTAAAGGCAAATAACCTGCCTTTATACGGGCTTGAGAGTTATAAACCCCTTGGGGAATTTGATTTAATAGCATTTTCGCTGCAATACGAACTTAGCTATCCGACCATACTTTCAATGCTTGAGCAGGCGTTTATCCCTTATAAAAATTCTGAAAGGACTGAGCAAGACCCGTTTATAATTGCGGGAGGCCCGGGGAGCTATAACCCTGAGCCAATATCAGAGTTCATAGACGCTTTTATCATAGGCGACGGCGAAACTGTCATTATTGAAATCCTTGAAACAATTCAGCAGGGCAAAAAACAGGAGCTGCCAAGAAGAGAACTCCTGAGAAAATTCGCGCAAATTCAGGGCATATATGTCCCGGCTTTTTATGAGGTAAAAAGCTTTTTTTCAAAACCAGCGCCAATAGAGCGTCATCCTGAGACTTCACGTTATCCTGAGACTTCATGTCATCCTGAGACTTCACGTCATCCTGAGACTTCACGTCATCCTGAGCGTAGCGAAGGATCTCTTTATCAAGAAGTAAAAGACTCTTCGCCCACCCCCGGCCATGGGTGTGGTGAGCACCAGGATGAGGTGAAAGGAAAAATCCCCGAAGTAATCAATAAAAGAATAGATGAAGTTGACCATATAAACTACCCGGTTGATTTTCCCGTCCCGTATAGCTCAGCGGTTCACGATAGGGCAGTAGTGGAAATCCGGCGGGGCTGCGGGAGAATGTGCAGGTTCTGCCAGCCCTGTTTTGTGAATTTTCCCGTAAGGGAGAGATCCCCTGAAAATATAGTCAGGCTGGTGGATGAGGTGCTTAATAACACCGGTTATGAAGAATACTCCCTGCTCTCTTTATCATCAAATGACTACAAAAACATAGAAAACCTGATCAGAACACTTAACCAAAAGCATGCCCGTAACGGGACTTCAATTTCGCTTCCCAGCCAGAGAGCGGATAAATTCAGCCTTGAATTAGCGCAACTTGTGCAGGCTGTGCGTAAAAGCACAATAACAATTGCGCCTGAAGCAGGCACTCAAAGGCTTAGAAATGTAATTAACAAGGGCTTGACCGGGGAGCAGATACTGGACGCGGTGCAGTCTGTGTATAAAGCAGGCTGGCACAGCATAAAGCTTTATTTTATGATCGGGCTTCCCACTGAAACCTATGAAGACTTGGATGGGATATATGACCTCTTAAAAACTGTTAAAACCGTGACTAACAAGCTCAAATCCGACCTGAACCTGAGCAAAAACCTTTCTATAACCTGCTCAATCTCAATTTTTGTACCAAAGCCCTTTACACCTTTTCAGTGGTCAGGCCAGGACAACCACGATGTTTTATATGAAAAAATCAGGTACTTAAAGGACAAGGCTAAATCCCTGAAAGGGATTAAACTTAATTTCCACGATATATTTTTGTGCAGGCTGGAAGCTGTGTTTTCCCGCGGGGACAGGTCGCTTAACCGGCTGATTGAGGCTGTTTATAAGAAAGGGTCGTATCTTGATGCCTGGAGAGAACATTTTAACAGGGGGACCTGGATTGAAGCAGCGCAGGAAACCGGAATTAACCTGGAAGAATACGCGGAAAAGAAGTTTAACCCTGAAGATGAAATGCCCTGGGACATGCTAAACATTGGAGTAAAAAAAGATTGGCTTTTGCAAGAATACCAGACAGCCCTGCAGGCAGAAACGACTGTCCCCTGCGAAGAATCCTGTCCAGATTGCGGGGTATGTCAGAATTTCAATACAAAACCGTCTTTAAATACAAAAATTTCTTCTTTGAATGAAAATAATGATTTCAATAAAGAGACAATAAGTGAAAAATTAAAAATATACTCGGAAACCGGCTATAAATACAGGCTGAAAATATCAAAAACAGGCTGTCTCAAGTTTATTTCCCACCTTGACTGGCAAAAATTAATTTATACCGCCATCAGGAAATCCGGGCTAAAAATCAATTACTCACAGGGGTTTAACCCTACCCCTAAAATTTCTGTCGGGATTGCGCTGCCTTTATTTATTCAGGGAAAAAATGAATATATTGATATTGAACTTCAGGAAGAAGTTGCCGATAATATTATTAAGGAAAAATTAAACAGTATTCTGCCAAAAACTTCTCAAATATCCGGGATTGTAAAAATTCCTAAAGATAAACCCAGTATAGAAAAAGAAGTTTGTTGGGCAGTATATACGGCAATAGCACAAGACAAGGAAGCAATCAAAAATTTTAACATTGAAACTATTGCCAAAGAGTTTTTATTAAAGCAAAATATAATAGTAAATAAACAGACCAAAAAGGGCATAAAAAAAGTTGATATAAAGCCCGGTGTTTATTCACTGAATTTTGACAAACAAAATAATACCCTGAATTTCACATTAAGGGCAGGTGTAGGGGACATAAAAAACCACTTAATAACAGGAAATAACCAACAGCCTTTAATGGATGAAAAAGTTTCTGTCAGCCCGCTAAGAGCAGACGAATTTTTAAAAATATTAACTCCGCAAATTAGCTGGAGAATAACAAGGGAAAAATTATTAGATTGTGATTTGAATGAACTATACCCGACAACAAAAACAACATAGGGAATTTTCCTGATAAAAACCGGTCTGGTATTTCATAGAATATTTGAACTTTAAGTTGAAAAATGAATTATAAAAAAAGTAATAAAAAAGACTCCTATCAAAGGAAAAGTTGCATAAGCTTATTTGCAAAACATATAGCCTGCCGGCTTTTCTATGATGATAAAAAGTTTAAAAGTTTATAAGTTTTTAGAGGAAAAATTAAGCAGTATGGGAAAATCAATTATTATTTCAGAACGAGACAACATTGCGGCAGTAGTTCAAAACGGCAAGGTTGTAGAATTTTTTATTCACAGAAGTGAAATTTTACTGGGAGACATTTACCTTTCCCGTGTTGAAAATGTCTTACCCAGTATAGACGCTGCTTTCGTAAACGTTGGAAGCGAAAAAATGGGATTTTTACACGCCTCAGACATAGTTGGCAAGGGCGCGCTTAATGAGATAGTCAAACCCAAGCAAAACCTGATTGTACAGGTTGTAAAAGAACCTACAGGCCATAAAGGGCCAAGAGTTACAACTTCAGTCAGTATTCCGGGAAGGTTTCTGGTGTTAATGCCTTTTGAAAAAGGAATAAATGTAAGTAAAAAGATTTCCTCGGCAAAAGAAAGAGCAAGGCTTAAATCAGTAGTAAGCGTTATGAAACCGCCCGGAGTAGGCGTAATCATAAGGACGGAAGCGGAAGGGCAGTCAGAAGCCGAGATCCAGGAAGACCTTGAACTTCTCCTTGAGAACTGGAATAACGTAATTACCGCTGCTGATACAGTAACTCCTCCTAACCTGCTCAGCAGGGACCAGGACCTTCTTTATAAGGTTATAAGAGAAGCCTGTACCGGCGAGATTGATGAAATTATCCTTGATACATCATTTGCATATCACAGGGCACAACAGCTTCTGCAAAGCTGGAACATAACCCATCCCGTGAATTTATCAATACACAAAGGCAAAGAATCAGTTCTTATTGCTCATAATATTGATAAAGAAATCAGAAACGCCCTTCAGACAAAGATAAATCTTCCATGCGGCGGTTATTTATACATCCAGTCAACCGAAGCGCTGACTGTAATCGACGTTAACAGCGGTAAATTCGTAAGTTCCGCCACCCAGGAAGAGACTATCCGAAAAACCAACCTCGAAGCCCTGGAAGAAATCGCAAGGCAACTCAGGTTAAGAAACATAGGCGGAATGATAATTATTGACTTTATCGATATGGAAAACAGGGTTGACCAGATCGCAGTGCTGGAACAGCTTGAACTCGCGCTTGAACCGGACAAATCCAATCCTCAAATCGGCCAGTTATCTGATCTTGGACTTGTAGAGCTTACAAGACACAGACAGGGACAGAGCCTTGCAGAAATCTTCACTAAAAAATGCTCTGCCTGCTCCGGCTCCGGTCAACTCCTGGAGGAATTTAACTTTGTAGTACCTCCACAGGAAGCTGAAATGGCAGCTAAAATGCAGAAATTAAAGCATTACAACCCTGCAGCAGCAGCCAGGCAACAAAAACAAATGAACGCTGAAGCCGGTAAATCAAAAAATAACTTCCGCCCGAAACAGGGTGCCGGAGCAAGAGTGATTGAAACAAGCCCGGCCTTAAATGCGGCTAACGCCCATAAAATAATCAAAAACAGGCCGGAAGAGCAAAAGCCGCAGGAAATCAGCAGTGAAACCATAAAACAACACTTACAACAAAATACCTACCTGCCAAATATATCAAAGGTTATAAAATTTTCATCTGTTCCCTCAGGAATAGCAAGAAGAAGCCTTGGCGATAATTACCAGCCGGACGTATTCACGATTCTCGGTGAAATCGAGGCGGTAGAAAGCCAGATTCAGGGTGCCTCACAGGAAAGCCGGCCTATTGAGCAGATAAGAAGCAGAGTAGCTAAAAAATCCGTGGAAAAAACCCAACAAACAGGACAATCCGATGCAAACAACGAACGAGTCCAGGCTTCCAAACCGGCAAGAGGTTCTTCCAGAAGGGCTCCCGGAGTAAGAAAAGTTTCAAAAAGGACAACTAATAAAAAGTAAATACGGTAATTCTACATAATGACCAGTTGTAAGTTAATTCACAGGTTTATAATAATCACGCTGACAGTTATTGTTATGCAAACAGGCGCAGGTTGCGCAGGTTGCGCCTCTGACGGGGGAGGCGAGATCCCGCCTCCAAAAATTCCCGATACAACTGCCGGCATGTTTGTGCAGGAATCCCTAAAAGCAGCGGACGCCGGGCCAGTTGAGCCTCAAATGCCTGATAAAATGCCTGAGGTCCCGGAGGAAAAAGTTACTCCCGAAAAACCGGCTGAACATGCAGAAGCTGATGTTGACCGGGAAGAAGCAACCGCACCACCTGAGCAGGAAACCCGGCCGGCCCAGAAAGACGGGTTTATGGCGTCTGTTATGAAGATGCTAAATGCGCTTGTGAAAACTGTTTTTCTTATCCTGCTGCTATTTGCGGGTGTATTATTGTATAAACACCTCAAGAACCGCAAATTAACAGGTGCTGCAAAAACAGGGCATAAGGTTACCGAGCCCCGGACTGTAAGCGAAGCTGTTTCTTCCTATGTAAGACATAAAATTAAGAAAAACGCATAGAAAATTATGCGCTATCCTGCGCTTCTTATACCGATTTCAATTTAGTATAAAATTCCATAGCAATGATGCGATGTGTAAATTGTCTTATTGCATTGAAGAACTGCAAAAAAGTCAGTAAGCCCGTACTTTTTCAAAAAACTGTCTTAATAACTCCGAGCATTCCTGCTCAAGAATCCCACGGGTGATTTTAGGGTAAAACTTTATGTAATCTGACATATTAAGCGCTGAACCAAATGCCCCGTATAGCTGGTCAGAAGCCCCGAATACAATTTCCGGGACCCGGCTGTATAAAATAGCTGATGCACACATAGGACAGGGCTCAAGCGTAACATAAAGGATTGTGTTATCTAACCTCCAGCTGTTTAATTTCTGTGAAGCCTGCTTTATTACAAGCATTTCCGCATGAGCTGCTGGGTCATTAACACTTTCTTTTGTATTATGGGCTTTTGAGATTATCTCGTTGTTCCTAACTAAAACTGCGCCCACCGGAACATCTTTACCTGATTTTTTTGCCTCTTCCAAAGCTATTTTCAGGTACTTTTGATGGTTTTCACTGTTCATTTTGTTTTGTTTCTCCAGTGATAGCGCAGTTTTAATCTTATTATTTAATTTTTTTCAGTTTTTTCTGATGATTCAGCTTCTTCAGCTTTTTTATTTTCGTTTTCCTGGGCTTTTTTCAGGTCTTGAATAAGGGTCTGGTATTGTTCCTTGATATTTTCAGGGTCGTATTCTTCCTGTAAGTACTCAATCTTTGCTGATTCCCTGGCGCCAGTAATTAACTTTGAGAAAGTCTCCATTTTTCTTTTGCCGTCAAGGTATCTTTCAATATGAGGTTTAATTTCATCAAGAGGGGTAATTCCCTCTTCTTTTCTATCAACGACTTTAATTATGTGATAACCAAACTCTGTTTTTACAATATCGCTTAAATTTCCCGGCTTGGTTTCAAAAGCGGCTTTTGAGAATTCAGGAACCATTTCCTCTTTGGAAAAGAAGCCGAGGTCTCCGCCTTTTGACGCGCTTGAAGGGTCTTCTGAGTATTGTTTTGCGTATTCAGCGAACTTATCAGGATTGTCTTTAAGCTCTTTGTAGATATTTTTTGCTTTTTGTTTTAATTTTTTTAATTCGTCCCCTGCTTTTTTTTGTAATTCGTCTTCAGAGAGTTCTTTTTCAGAGTTCTCAGACTTAATTTTGTTTTTAATATCAGCCTCCGAAGCGCTTATTAAGATGTGGCTGGCTTTTACCTGTTCATCATGTTTGAATTTATCTTCTTTATTTTCATCATAGAACTTTTGAATTTCTTCCCCGCTAATTTTATTATCGCCAATAATACTTGTTACGAGGCGTTTTTTAATTAAATCAATTTTTATATTTTCCTTAAAGCTTTCCTCGTCAATTTTATTTAATGCAAGAGAAGCCATGAACCTTTCTTTACCGCCCATGCTCTTTGCTATTGCGTCGATTTCCTCATCAATTTCTGAATTTTCGACTTTTATTTGTCTTTTTTCCGCTTCCTGCAAGACTAATTCCCTGATTATTAATTCATTAATAACCCTGTTTTTATGGATCAGGCTAATAAACTGACTTCTTGGGTCATCCTGGTTTGAGCCGTCTTTTTTCTGCCCGGAAAGGCTATAGCTCTGTTCAAGGTTTTCCTTGAACATGTTTTCCGTTATTATACTGCTGTTAACTTTCATTATTGGTTGGCTTTTGTCAACTTTTTGTTTAAAGCAGCCGCCCAAAAAGACCAGACTTGCTGTAATTAAGGCTAATGTAAGTTTTTTCATATTCTTCCCCGCTTTCGTCCTCATACTTACTTTTATACAAAATATTTTTACATAAACTTAAATAAAAAAGTTCTTATTTCTTTAAATTATACCTTATAAATTAAGAAGGTCTAAAAGCATATGTAAATTTTAATTAACCCGAATGACGGGTTAGCAAAAAATGAATTATAGCTTAGAAGCAGTCTCAAAAGTCTTATTATAATTTTTTACTTTTATTGCACTGGAACGCAGGTACGTCATTGCGAGCCGTGGATCTTCTTATATATGCGTA
>JANQEB010000108.1 GCA_028278605.1 Candidatus Gastranaerophilales bacterium | reverse complement strand
AGATGGTAAACATAATCAAGAAATCTTTGAGAAATATATATCAGGATTGATGCTGGAAAACAAGAACTTTTCCACTCTTGAAGTATCTGAAAAGACAGAAGATAAAGAGCTTTCACAGCTGTATTACTTCTTAGAGCAAACTATTAATTGGCGAAAATTATTGTATAAACAAGCAAAAACATACCTGAAAGAGCATAACCCAAATGATTTTTATCTTGTAATAGACTCAACCCCTTTAAAACAAAAGTATGCAGAGTATAGAATAACAAAAAATGATTTCGTTAATATTTCAGAGCTGAAAAATGTTCCTAATAACGAGATTATTGGTCTTTATTTGACAAATGGAGAAATATATAATCCTCTTGAATTCAAGTTTTGGAGTAGCTCTAAGATAGAAATGAAGTATGATTACAAGAAAAAACCAGGGATGTTAATTGAATTTCTCCAATATTATGGAATAAATGGAATACCTATCAAAAAGCTGGTTTTCGATAACTTTTTTGCTTCAACTGCTAATTTAAAGTGGTTAATAGACAAAGAATATACTTTCATTACAAGACTCAAAAACAATAAGATAATATTTATTGATGATAATCGCTATAGACTTAAAGAATTAGGATTAAAAGATGGTGAAAGTGTTATCTGTCAGTTACAAGGGATACTTGAAGCGATGAAAGTACTCAAATTTTGGCACCAGAGTGAAGAATATTACATCGTAACCAATGACCTTGAAAAGACAGATGATGAGTTAAAGAGAGAATATTTAGACAGGTGGGATGTCGAGGTATTCCATAGAGAGGCAAAACAAAAGCTGGGACTGGAAAAAATGCTTGTCAGGTCATTTCGGAGATTAATAAACAGAATAGGTTTGATTTGCATTGTATATAGCTTCCTGTCCGGACTTAAGAAACAGCTTAATATCTCTATTGGAAAAGTGAAAAGAATTATACAGAATTCTACCTATTCAACACAAGACTCTGCTGATCGTTTAGCCTGTTTGGCTTTTTTTTAAATTTCTGAAAAATACGTGATTTGTCATTGCGAGCCCAGTACCCGCCCAGGGCGGGGCGGGCGAAGCAATCCATCACCAGGTAAACTCAAGCGGATTGCGGAGCCTGTGCTGAGCGAAGCCGAAGTATCATTTCACTCCTCGCAATGACGTTAATCATCAGTTATAATACTGCCGCTAGCATTATTTTTTGCCGGAAAAATATTCAGGAGTAATAAAAAACCCCTATTTGTATATAAATTTTATATACTGCTGCCAACAAAAACTAACAAAAACTAACAAAATTTCCAAAAAATCTATAAAAAGCCTCAAAATTTCTAATTTTCTGAAAACACACCCATTTTGCGGAATTTCTCGTACTTGTCCTTTTTCAATTCCTCCGCAGAAAGCCTGGACAGCTCTTCTATGCCAGTCAACACTTGCTGTTTAAGGCTATTAGCTACCATTTCCCGGTCATAATGAGCCCCGCCAAGCGGCTCAGGGATTATGCCGTCTATGACCCCAAGTCTTAACAGGTCTTCTGAGGTTATTTTCAGGGCTTCCGCAGCAACACAGGACATATCAGCGCTTCTCCAGAGGATAGACGCGCATCCCTCCGGGGAAATTACAGTGTATAAACTGTGTTGAAGCATATATACCCTGTTAGCTACCGCTAAACCAAGTGCCCCACCTGAGCATCCCTCGCCAAGAATCACGGAAATCATCGGGGTCTCCAGTTTTGCCATTTCACGGAGGTTCACAGCGATTGCTATACCTTGCCCTGTCTCTTCTGCTTTTATGCCGGGGTAAGCACCGGGGGTATCTATAAGGGTTATGATCGGCAATTTAAACCTGTCAGCGTGATAGAAAAGTCTTAATGCTTTTCTATAGCCCTCAGGTTGAGGCATTCCAAAGTTATATTCGATATTTTCCTTTGTGGTTTTACCTTTTTGGGTCCCTATAAGCATTACTGAGCGCTCTTCTATCCTGGCAACGCCGCCTATGATTGCCCTGTCATCTGTTCCTGCCCTGTCCCCGTGGAGTTCAATCCAGTCAGTCGCAATCATTTCAATATAATCCAGGAATGTAGGCCTGTTTGCATGTCTTGCGATCTGAAGCCGTTGAGATGGTGTAAGGTTATTATACAGTTCTTTTTTAAACTCACCTGCCTGGTCTATGAGTGTCTGGATCTGGGATTCCAGGTTTATACCTGTCTGCTGCCCCAGGTTCTTTAGTTCTTCTATCTTTTCTTCTATCTGGTATAGTGATTTTTCAAATTCAAGCGGTTTTTCTGTCTTGACCATTTTATATAGCTCCTTACCCTGCTTATATTTTATTTTACAATAAAAATTTTGGAAGTTTATAACTTCTGTCAAAAAGGTCACTGTGAGAGCCTGTCCTGACTAAGTATAATAAACCTTTTTCATTGTCAATTTTATAAATCAGTAACCAATCAGGTTCTATATGGCATTCTCGATAACCATTATAATTGCCTTTGAGAAAATGATCCCTGTATTTTTCTTCGAGAGGCTCTCCTGAAATTAATTTTAATATAACGGTCTTTAATTTCTCCATATCCTTACCACGCTTTATGTTAAGCCTGACGTCCTTGTTAAAACGATTTAAACAAGTCTGCTCAAGCATTATATCCTCAAATCCTTGAATAGATCGTCAACGTTTTTAAAATGTTTCATATTTATACCTTTTTCAGCATCTTCAATAGCTTTTTTTGTCTGTCTGTTAGGAATCTTGACTTCAAAAGGCAAGCCCTGGTTCAGCTCTATCTGGCTGTAAAACATGTTGATTGCCTCTGTCTGGCTTATGCCAAGTTTATCAAGTATTTTCTGTACGGCCTGCTTTAATTGCGGGTCTATTCTGGCCCTTACTGTTTCGGTTTTCGCGCTCATATTATTATCCTTTTAATTTCTGACTTCATATTAAATTGTAGCACATTTGCGCCACAATTTCAATTATTGCAGTTTCAAGCTTTAGTTTACTGTAGCTTCGATATTTGCAGCTTTTAAGGACTCTGTATGGATTCTTATGAGCTTTTCAAGAGTGCTTCTTAGCTCCTGTCTCTTGCAAACCATATCAACCTGTCCGTATTTGAGAAGATACTCTGCTGTCTGGAAATCAGCCGGCAGTTTCTGCCTGATGGTCTGCTCAATAACACGTCTTCCCGCAAAACCGATCCTTGCGCCCTGTTCGGCAATCACTATATCGCCTAAAGTCCCGAAACTTGCTGTTACACCGCCGAAAGTGGGCTCTGTAAGGACTGAGATATACAGTATCCGTTCATCATTTGCCCTTGCAACAGCGCAACTTGTCTTTGCCATTTGCATAAGGCTAAGGCAGCTCTCTTGCATCCTTGCTCCGCCTGATGATGTAATTGCAATAATCGGAATTTTCCTCTTAATGCCTTCTTCTATAATCCTTGTTACTTTCTCACCCACTACACTGCCCATGCTTCCGCCCATATAACCAAAATCCATAACAGCAGCTGCTGCTTCCCAGCCTTCTATTTTCCCTATGCCCGTAATAACTGCTTCATTAAGGTTTGTTTTGGCCCTGGCTTCCTGTTGTCTCTTGTTATAGCACTTTGTATCAAGGAATTCCAGTGGATTGCCCGGGAAAACATTGCTGCCGATTTCAGTAAATGAATTCTCGTCAAACAATTGCATAATACGGGTTCTGGCACCGACCCTGAAATGATAGTCGCACTTGGTACACACGTACATGTTCTTTTCCAGGTCTTTTCTGGGGAGTTGAGTGCTGCAATTATAGCATTTTTCCCATAACCTGGAGAGGTCATCACCTGAAATCTTTGACTCAACAAGTGATGCGTCAAGTTGTTTCTTCTTTCTCTTTGCGAACCAATCCTTTAAGCTCATTATACCTTCCTCTTTCCCGTTGTTCTAACTTTAGGTCATTATATACAAAATATGGTTTTAATTATCGCTGAATCAGTTTTAATTTTTCAAATTCCATTGCTGAGGTTTCTGATCCTACTACCATATCAAATCCAAATACTGTTCTTTCCCGTTCTACATCATAACCTATTTTAAATTTTAAATCACTGGGGCCTAGCCAGACAAATATCTGGTTTTCGGTTACAAGTTCCTCTTCCCAGTTGTCTTTAGTCAAATTCAGGCTGACTATACAGCCAAGAGACAGGAAGCTGGTAATTTCTGTGGAGCCCCTAAAAAAGAGGTTACTTTTACCGTATACGTACTGGTCAAAGAAAAAAGGTGTTTCCCCTCCAAATGCGCCGCGGTAGTAAGCTAAATAGGCATTGAACCTGTCGGTTCCCGCAAAAACTGTGGGGGCTATTCTGGCAACACCGTATGAATGCCCTGACCCATATGCTGCAATATGAAAATTGGAGTCAAAACCGAACGCCAGGTTTTCTTTGTATTGCCAGAGCGGGTTAATATTGTTAAGCTGGCCTTGAAGCTGGTATCTTCCGGTTGCATAATTCCCGTCAGCTGCTTCTATAAGCCCGGCGGAAGACCTTAGCGAGAACCTCATATTATATCCGCTTACAATAACCCTGTCATCAACTATTTCAAGCAAGTAGGACGGTTTCTGTTCCCCAAAGAAACCGTTTTCTATAAAAGAAAAAGTGCTGTACTGTATTTTTGTATTGGGACTGAAAATTCTTTGCTCTCCTGATATCACAAATAAATCTTTCAGGCTGGAATATAGCAGCTCTGTTTCATTAGTAGCGCTCATGAACCTGCCCATTCCTCCAAGGCCTATATTTGAGCTTTCTCCACTTCCCCAGGTGAATATAGGAAGGGCTTTTAAGGTAGAACCTTTAGGTAAGTTAAACACATGCCCGTAACCTAAGTATGAACCAAGATCAGGCCTGTGGCCAAATTCCGGGAGCATTGTCTCAATTCTGTTGCTATTTTTATCTGCTTCCATCTTTAATACAGGTAAGCCGGTCTTTTTGCTCCTTTTAAAAGTCAGGTAGCCCCTTTGATCGGAAGTTGTCATCTTTAGTTCGGGAATTTTTGCTATTTTAAATCTGTTAAGGCTTATGGAAGCGTTTCTCATAGTTATTATCTTGCTGTCTTTCCTGTCTTCAACTATGATTTCTTTTGCCTTAACGTCATAGTTAATTTTAGGATTGGCCTCCGGGCGTTTTTGGAGAAAATCCCGCGTTTGTCTTCCTCCTGAACCTGCTGACAGGACAAGCACCATATCCTCTTCAAGGGCAGTAACTTTACCCTTTAAAAGTTCTACATTTCCGGAATGTATTATAGCTTCATTAGAGTCAATTTTAATTTGTGTAAGGTAAGTATCAGGATTGTTGATAAGCGCTGATTCTTTATTAAGGTCAAACCTGGCGTAATCACCGTCAATTACGGTATTCCCCTTGATTATTTTCACGTTTTTTTCAGAAATAATCAGGTTATTAAGCTTATCAAAGATAACTTCATCCGACTTAATTACTGTCCCGTCTTCTTCTACGGTAATAATTACGTTTCCGGTCGCGACAAACTGATCTTTGTCGTGGAAATATTCCATTACATCGCTTTTAATATTAATAAACGCCGCACTGCCTTTGAGAGGAGAAGTTTCTTCAGGGTTTTCTTCCAGGCTTGCATATGATACGCCGCCGGCAAAAATTAAGGCTGCTATAACCGCTAAAAGCGTTATTAATATTTTTTTGGACAAAGTTTTCTCTTACCCGACTCTTAATATTAATTACCATTTATATTTTAATTCCGGAATGAATTCAAGTATATCAATCAATTAAAATAAATGTAACAATTTTTTGAAATTTTTTTTTAATAAAAGTAAATTTTTCACTTCAGGGAGTTTAATAAAGAATAAGAGTAGCTTAAAAAACAGGATAATAAAATGCTTTCTTTTATTAAAGATAAACCTTATTTAAATAATTACCAGGCGGCAAATAGAACGCCCGGGCTTAAAAATATAAAAAGAAACAGCGTTAAGCCAAAAAATTACTCAGCCTCGGTATTGAGCTTTAAAGAAGCGCGGGCCCAAAAAGCAGCTACTTTACCCGATTTAGGCATAGCAAACCAAACGTTTACTACGGGTGAAGTGGCAGATCTTATGCTGGCCGGGCTTGAAGCTAAAGACAAGGTTACAGCTCAACATTCCAGGAGAGTGCCTTTTTACGCCAGGGCTCTGGCTCTGGCTTATATTGAAGACCTCAGGACAAGTGGAGTTAATATTAGTCAAAATGAAGAACAAAGGTTTTTAAAAGAAACGAAAATTGCCGCTAAATTGCACGATATAGGTAAACTGGGAACTCCTGATAGTATATTAAAAAGCCACAAAAAGTTTGACTTAAATGGTCCGGAAGTAAAAAAAATCAGGCAGCACTCCAGGCAGGGAGCCATGATTCTTGGTACTAATAATAAACTTACTAAACTTGCAGACGTTGCCAGAAATCACCATGAACCATTAAATGGCGACTCTTTCCCGGATATAATAACCAGAATAGTAGCTGTTGCAGATGTTTTTGACGCAATCATGTCAAAAAGGCCTTATAAAAAGGCAGGCACATTTGAGCAAGCTGAAAGAATTTTACGGAACGACGCACAAAGGGGAAAACTGGACGCTAAGTTAGTAAACTTGTTTTTAAATGTTGACAGGCCTACTTATAACCAGGTCAAAGAGATGTAGCAATCCGGCTCCATTAAACTTTAATTCCGGTGTAAAAATTAGTATTTTAGTTTTTTTATGAAAGCGCATGCCGGCAGTCAGAGCAGATTTCTTCATCCTGCCTGCGGGTGAATTTCCAGCAACGCGGGCATTTTTCATCAAGAGCAGGGGATATATATACTGAGTAACAACCTTCTTCGTACGAATTAAGAAGGTTTTCAGGCTCTTGGCCCGGTTCTATGACAAATGCCCGGGATGTAATAAACACATTTTTAAGTTCGCTTTCAACTGATTTCATCAGCTCTTTTTGTGTTTCATCGCTGATTTTTACATAAACCGCTGTTTCTAAAGAGCTTCCGATTTTCTTTTGCGCTCTTGCCGGCTCTATTGCCCTGGTTACAATTTCCCTCAGTTCAATAATTTTATCCCACTTGTCATTTAATTCTTGGTTTAAATACTTTTTATTAGCCTCAGGCCAGTCTGAAAGCAGGATACTCTCAAGGTTTCGTCCCTGTTCGGGAGGCACATGCTGCCATATGTCTTCTGCAAGGTGCGGGGTTACAGGTACAAGAAGTTTTGTTGTAGCCTGGAGAATTTCATACAGGACTGTCTGGCTTGATCTTCTTGTTAAAGAGTCCTTTCCTGCTGTGTAGAGCCTATCTTTAACTATGTCAAAGTACAATGAGCTAAGGTCAACCGCTGCAAAATTCTGTATAAGCTGGTAGTATTTGTAGAATTCATAGCTGTCAAAAGCCTGTGTTACTTTTTCAAGAAGCAGTTGAAGCTTGTGCAGGGCGTATTTATCAATCTCATTAAGGCGGTCATATTCAACTGTATGTTGTGATGGGTCAAAGTCATACAGGTTGCCCAGCATAAAACGCGCGCTGTTTCGGACTTTTCTGTATACTTCCACCAGCTGTTTAACTATGTTATCACTGATCCTGACATCGTTCCTGTAGTCAACGCTTGCCGCCCAGAGCCTTAATATGTCTGCGCCATACTGGTTGATGATTTTTTGAGGCTCAATCACATTGCCAAGGCTTTTGCTCATTTTACGGCCGCTGCCGTCGAGCACAAAACCGTGGGTTAATACAGCTTTATAAGGGGCTTTTTCGGTTATAGCAACGCTTGTTAGTAATGATGACTGGAACCATCCCCTGTGTTGGTCTGAGCCTTCAAGGTACATTTCAACCGGAAGCTCTCCCAATTCATCTTTTCTGGCTTCAACAACAGCGGAATGAGTTACCCCACTGTCAAACCAGACATCCATGATATCGTTTTCCTTTCTCAGGTTTTCGCTGGCACAGTATGGGCATCTGAAATCTTCCGGCAGCAGTTGTTTTTCTGAATATTTTGTCCAGGCATCAGAGGATTCACGCTCAAAGAGCTGTGCTATATGCTCAATTGTCCGATCGGTTATGATTGACTTATCGCAGTCATCGCAATAAAAAACAGGGATTGGAACACCCCAGACCCTTTGCCTGCTGATACACCAGTCAGACCGGGATTCTACCATGTTATAAATTCTCTGGTGCCCTGATGCCGGTATCCACTGCACCCCGTCAATTGCTCTTAGGGCCTCATCCCTGAAGTCTTCTACAGCAATAAACCACTGTTCTGTTGCCCTGTAGATAACAGGGCTTTTGCACCTCCAGCAATGCGGGTAGCTGTGGGTTAATTCACTCAGGCCCAGCAGGGAATTGCTTGACTGGAGTTCCTCTATAATAGCCTGGTTTGCTTTTTTATAGTGCATACCGGCAAATTGACCCGCTTCATTAGCGAATATTCCCTTGCCGTTCACAGGGGAGAGGACACCGAGTTTGTATTTGTTCCCCACTTCATAGTCTTCAACACCATGGCCCGGCGCAGTATGTACAGCGCCTGTTCCTGCCTCTGTTGTAACGTGGTCTCCCAGGATAACCGTGCTTTTTCTGTCCATGAAAGGGTGTTGTGTTACTATAAACTCAAGCTTATCACCTGTTGTGTCCCCTATTATATTGAAACTGCCTTCTTCCCAGCCCAGGTCATTTACTATGGCCTCAAGAAGTTCCTTTGCAAAAATATAAACCTCACCGTCTTTTTCGATAAACCGGTATTCGAATTGCGGATGAACAGCAATACCAAGGTTTGCAGGGAGTGTCCAGGGGGTTGTTGTCCAGATAACCATAAATAATGGATTTTCTGAGCTTATTCCTGCTGTGTCATAGGCCCTTTGGGTATCATCTTCCTTAACCCTGAATTTTACATAGATACTATGTGATTTATGGTCAGCGTACTCAACTTCGGCTTCAGCAAGGGCGGTTTCACAGTCAGCACACCAGTAAACAGGTTTTAATCCCTTATATATGTATCCTTTTTTATTAATTTCACCGAAAACCCTGACCTGCTGCGCTTCAAACTTCGGATCGATTGTTATGTAAGGGTGTTCCCAATTTCCCCATACTCCAAGCCTTTTGAAGTTTGCCTCCTGGCCTTTCAGGTTTTTCATGGCGAATTCGCGGCTTTTTTGCCTTAATTCTGTTGGGGTCAGGGCATCTTTTCCGCCTTTAATGGATTTAACAACAGCATTTTCTATAGGTAAGCCATGCCCGTCATAGCCCGGCACATACGGGCTATAAAAACCCTTTTGGGCTTTATACCTGGTTATTATGTCCTTGAGTATTTTATTCAGGGCGGTTCCTATATGGATTTTGTCTGAACTCAGGTATGGCGGCCCGTCATGAAGGATGAATTTATTTGTTTTATCACGTTGGGCAAGGTTTTTTTTGTAGATTTCGTTGTCTTCCCAGAATTTTTCTATTTCAAGCTCTTTTACTGCCGCGTTTGCCTTCATAGAAAAGCCTGTTTGCGGAAGGTTCAGCGTATCTTTGTAATTTACCTGCTGTTGCTGCTCTGTCATTGGCTTTGACCTTTCATTCAGTTGGATCTTCAAAAGTAATAACTAGTAAAATTGTATTACGAAATTTTCAGAAATTACACTTTTTAATTATCCAATCAGCTAATATTTTCCGAATTTTGCGCGGATTATATTAACAATTGTATATTCCACTCTCACTCATAAGCTGTTTATCCAGATCGGCAATGCCGGTCTTTTTTATTGGAATAAAAGTTATACCGATTTCAATAAATAATCTTAAAATGAAATAAATTAACATAAATCGGTATGGCGAGAATGAGTTCGCAAGCTCACACCCGCTTCGCATGCAGGAGCGACGTTTTCTTAATGTCGGGCTTTGCGGGCGTTAGCGGGAGCATAGCCTCATTCATGCCCGATTTTAAGAAAACTAACTCATTTTAATATAGGTTTAATTTTGTGCCGTGGGCAAGAACTGATTTTGCTTTAACCCGCATTACGCAGCAAGGCTTTATACATAACTTTTTTCCCTTCCTTGAAAAATTTTTTCCTGTAAAATAAATTTTTAAGGGAGGTTGAAAAAGTTTTTACGTAAGTGTCACCCTGTGCTTGACACGGGGTCTAAGTAACTTCTCTTCTATAATACTGATAACACTTAGTGCTAATTAAATAGATCCCGCATCAAGTGCGGGATG
>JANQEB010000107.1 GCA_028278605.1 Candidatus Gastranaerophilales bacterium | reverse complement strand
GAAGGATCTCAGGTAATGAGATTCTTCGCCCGCCCCGCCTATGGCGGGAGGCGGCTCAGAATGACGATTCTATAAAATTTACTTAACTGTGCACTAGTAGTGATCAATTAATGACTGATTAAGAATTTTTTCTTGTCGTCATTGCGAGCCGTGGATCATTGGATACAATCTTAAAGTAGCCTTGCGAAGCAATCTTAATAACGCTATAGCAAGAAGAAAGATTGCTTGCGAAAGCGCGGACAGCACCGCCTGCTTCGCTTCGGATGTTGAATTCCCGCTTAACAGCAGAGTTTTATGCCTCGCAATGACGTTGGTCATCAGTTACAATATTACCACTACCAAATAACTTAGCTTTAATCGCTATTAACCGCAATACTGAGTTTCTCTCTTGAGGTTTCAGCTTCAAAAAGATCACCTACTGTACAACTGAGAATTTCACATAGCCTGTCCATGTTGTCATAGGAGGGCTGTGTTCTGCCGTTTGCCCAGGAATAAACTGTTTGCTGCGGTAAGCCGAGTTCTTTGGCGAGCCTGTACAGGCTCCAGCCTTTTTTCATTCTTGCAGTTTCTTTAATCCGTATTTTCAGTTTTCTCACCCGTCCTTTATCTTCATTAACTAACTCTAAAACCAAGTATTAGACAATTCTGTATTATATTATAGCTATAGTGCATGTTTTCAGATACTTATACAAAAACATTTCATATATGTATATGAATACCCTGTTTATATTTGTTTTTTTAAAAATATATCTCTTAATTTATTCCGGGCAAAGTTTAAAATTTGTATTTATATTTTAACAAACGTATTTAATATAAATAGTTGATTTTTAATTACATTTAGAGTGTTGATAAATTAATGATTGATAAGAATTTTCCCTTGTCGTCATTGTAGGCCGCTACGCATCCGTCATTGCAAGGCGAAAAATCTTTTCATTAGTTGATAGTAACCTTACGAAGCAATCTTAATAGTAAGATGGCAGGGAAAAAGATTGCTTCGGAATCTGATTAGCCTTATACATACAAGGTTTCATGCCTCGCAATGACGTTGTTAATCTGTTGCAATATTACCGCTACTATATTTTGTAACTCAAGTTAATTACGTATTGCTTTGTGCGCCATAATCATTAAAATAAAAATAGAGCTTATATTCGAATATAAATTTTCTAAAAGTTAAACCTATGAAAAAATTTTTAATAACTCTCATACTTTTTATTTCCATGATGTCATCGGCTTTTGCTGATGACTATCAAAAGCAGCTTTTACGAGGAATCCAGGCATATAAAGAAGGTGATTACCTGGGAACAGTCCAGGTAATGGAAAAAATAATTGAAAATAACCCGGGAAGCATGCTTGCTCATTATTACCTTGCAATTTCTTACGTACAAATCGGCAAGCCTGACGAGGCTAAAATCGAATATGACAGGGTAATATTTCTTGACCCTAATTCCCAGCTTGCAGGCTATGCAGAACTGGGAAAAGAACGGCTCAACCCTGAAAAAGAAAAGGAAAAAAACGAGTCCGTAAACAAGTTCTTACAGGATGCGGAAATTAATATATTTTCAGAAAATGTCGAAGAGGGTTTAAAGCAAAGAAAACTGCGATATATTATAGACAATGCAAATAAACGCAGGGAAATAACCCCTGATGAATTTAAGAAATTCAAGGACTTTACCCCTAAATCGTCAGTCCCTACCCGCGAAGAAATAGCTCAGGCCTATCAAACCCTTTCCAGGGCAGGACTTAACCCCCGGCAGAATTACGGGTTTAACCCGGAAATGATGCAAATGAGCATGCTGGGAGCTTCTTTAGGAGGAAATACGGGAGGCCCGGCAAATAGCGGAAATTCCATGAACATGCTGCCTTTTCTCATGATGATGCAAAACCGGCAGGACAAAATTGACCCGGAATTTATGCAGTCGATGATTTCCAATATGATGATGCCTGATATGATGAATTTATACGACAGTAAAAATAATTACTAAGACCGAAATTTAACCGGACTTCAGGACATGAAAAAGAAAATTTTAATAACAGGCAGTTCAAGGGGAATTGGGCTTTCAATCGCTAAAAAGCTTTCTGAAGCCGGGCATCAGGTCGTTATTACAGGAAGAAACCCGGAAAAGCTTACCGAAGTTTCCCAATCAATAAAAGCGAGCGGTTTTATAGCAGGGGACCTTACGGAAAACGATTTTCCCAACAGGTTTTATCAATCAGCAATGGAGATACTGGAAAATATTGATGTTCTTATTAACAATGCCGGGCAATATTGCTGGTCAAATATTGAAAACACTCCTGCTGAAGATGTTAACA
The DNA here is from genome assembly GCA_028278605.1 of Candidatus Gastranaerophilales bacterium. Classification (GTDB taxonomy): domain Bacteria; phylum Cyanobacteriota; class Vampirovibrionia; order Gastranaerophilales; family UBA9971; genus JANQEB01. Next base: position 9,440 of record JANQEB010000107.1, on the reverse strand, counting down.
GGTTATTAAAACTAAACCTCCAGATCCCCTATGAACTATGCAAGCTCGTGGTTCCCGGGATGAAAGCCGGGAATTGGGGCAGGATCATAAACATAGGTTCAATCAGCGGCGCTGTGGGTGAGGCTAATGCTTCTTTATATTCTACGACCAAGGCAGGACTTATAGGTTTAAGCAAATCACTTGCTCTTGAGCTTGCTGAGTATGGGATTACAGTAAATGTAGTTAATCCCGGCTGGGTAAAGACCGGCCTTTCAGAAGACGCGTTTTCTCAGGAAGGTTTAAATGAAAATGAGCAGCTGGAAATGATTCCCCAGAAACGGTGGGTTGAGCCTGATGAGATCGCCGAATTAGTCCGGTACCTTATTTCTGATTCAGCGCAGGGAATAACAGGCCAGTCGCTAAATCTATGCTGCGGGCTTAGCCTGGGGTAGTAATTATAAGGTAAAAGCAAGGAAAGCATCATTGTGAAGCATTAAGCCCTGCATTTATCCAGCTTCCAATAGAGGCGGGTCGGGTAGTTACAATTCCAGTAATGTTTAAAGAAATTTAACCTATTTTTCGGAAAAAGTAATAAAATACTCAAAAAATAAGACTAAATTTCTGATATATTTTAACCCCTACCAAATTATGAAAGGCTCAAAATTCTGTTTGCAAAGTGAATTGAGTTTAGCATGCCATGCTTTCCGATTGCCATGGTTGCAACAGGAACTCCCTTTGGCATCTGGACAATTGACATTAAAGCATCAATGCCGCTTAACGGTCCAACATCCCTGGGAACCCCAATTACCGGCAGTTTTACTTTTGCCGCCACAACACCGGGAAGCGCAGCTGCAAGCCCGGCTACAGCAATAATAACCTTAGTTTTGCCTGCTTTTTCAACTTTGTCCAGGTACTCGATAAGCTCTTCGAGGTTTCTATGCGCTGAATATACCTTAAATTCAACGTCTATATTTAACTCATAAGCCAGTTTTAAGGCAGGTTCCACGAATTCGCTGTCATTTTCAGAACCCGCAACTATCACAACATCCTTCATTTTTTTTGCATACCTCTTTTGATAAACTTACTTCACCAATATCTTTTCTGTATATTTTGTCGCAAAAATTCAGTTTTTGCAAGGCATCATAAATATATTTCTGTGCATAAACTCCGGTCTGGCAAACAGAAAGTACTCGTCCTCCATCTGCTGTCAGTTTTCCGTCCTGTTTTTTTACACCGGCAAAAAACACTGTTACACCATGATCACTGATTATTTGATCTATGTTTTTTATTTCCCCGCCTTTTTTAGGACTGACAGGATAACCTTGCGCAGCCGCTACCACACAGAAAGTCTGGCCCGGTTTCCACTTTAATTCGACTTTATCGAGTTCTTTATTAACTGCCATCTTAAAAACTTCCAGTAAGTCAGAATCAAGATGCATTAATAAAGGCTGGGTTTCAGGATCACCAAACCTCATGTTGTATTCCAGAACCTTTAAGCCCTCTTTTGTCATTATTAAACCTGAGTAAATAACGCCGACAAAGTCTGCTTTCTCGTTTTTCAGGGCAGTTTCTAGTTTTTTAACATACAGCTCAAGCTCTTCATACTCGTTTAATTCCAGGGAAACCGGGCAGTATGACCCCATGCCTCCTGTGTTAGGCCCTTTATTCCCTTCTTCAAGTTTTTTATAATCCCTTGCAGGTATAAAAGGCAATAATGTATTACCATCCCATAGCGTTATAAGTGAAAGTTCCGGTCCTTCAAGAAATTCTTCCACTACTACCCTTTTGGAAGCCTTGTTAAACCTACCTTTTAAGAATTCAATCAGGGTCTGTTCCGCGTCAGGTCGGGTGTTTGCAATATGAACACCTTTTCCTGCCGCTAATCCGTCCGCTTTTAGTACGATCGGCACGTTGAATTTTTCCAGAACATTATAAAGGTCTTTTTCATCTGAAATAACTTCATAGCTTGCTGTTGGAATGTTATTCCTTTGCATAAACTCCTTTGCAAAAGCTTTTGAGCCTTCAAGCATTGCCCAGTCCTTTGCAGGGCCAATAGCAGGAATCCCAACCTTCCTGAATTCATCCACTATTCCATTTACCAGCGGTTCTTCAGGGCCGGCCACAAGAAGGTCAATGTTTTTTTCTTTAGATATTGAGGCCAGTTGCTCAAAGCCGGTTGCTTCAATTACTTCTCCCAGATCGGCAAAGCCGTCATTAGGCTTGCAAAGATACAGCTTTTCAAGCAAAGAAGATTGGTTTATCTTCCATGCAAGAGCGTGTTCCCTTGCGCCTGAGCCGTATATAAGAACTTTCATACTTTCCTCCTGGGCTGATTTTATCTTTTTTCTAAAATACCATAAAATTTAATTGGCGGCCCGGCTTGTTTAACTCGAATGACCGGTTAGCTAAAAATGAATTATAGCTTAGAGTTTATCCGGAAAATATTTTTAACAATAACCGGATAATTAGCAAACACCTGTCATTCGTGCGAGGGCTTTAACAAGACAGCTTCTAAATTCCTCATTTTTATTATAAGATTATCCATGAATAAAAGAATTGAAGTAAAAATAGAGTTAGTATATGAATTTATAAAAAAAATATCTTTTTGAAAAAATAACTGGTTTTTAACAAGGTTAGAACTTACGTATTTGGAAAAGAAAGTACTGGATTCATACACTAAAGAAAACCACTATAATCAAGTATTAATTGATAAATTTTTGAGTAATTATGTGTAAAACAACAGATGTTATTTTTGATTTATACCCTGATCTGTCTTCTAAACTTATAGAAGAGGGCTTTTTAAAAGATAATTACCTGATAGAACAGGGGAAAGGCAAAAATAATTATGCTGTTATTTATTTTTCCGGTAATGGCATTTATTATCCTAATATTAATGAAACATTTACAGAAGAAATATTTCAAAAAAACCGTTTTGAATATTATAAAAAGCGTATAGTTAAAGCTAACAAGCATATTTATGTCAGAGATATCCTTAAACAGTTTTATATAGGAGGAATCAATAGCAAAACAAATAATCCCAATAAATTGCTCGATTTTTTAAAACAGGAAACTAAAGGAAAAAAAATAATAACTGTAGGTTCTTCTGCTGGTGGTTATGCTGCAGTTTTATACGGTATTTTACTTAATGCAGAATATATTTTCTCTTTTTCAGGTTTGTTTAATTTAATAAAAAACTTTTCCGGTAAAGAATCGTATAAAGATTATAAACTTCTTTATCAGTACTGCAAATTTGAACCTTATGAAAAGTACTATAATTTAGATAAATTAGTTAAAAATACTAATATCCCAATTTTTTATCTGTTTCCTGCAGAAAATAATAAAGATATTATTCAGTATGAACTTGTAAAAAACTTTAAAAATATTTATCCGTTCAAGATAAAATCTTCTCAGCATTCAACAACATTAACTTCAAACAAAGCTCTTAATGAATATTTAAACTCAAGTCCATTAAGTTTAAGACTTATTTCACGTTTATTATCGGATAAAGCTATTAAAATTGAAGATTTAACCAAAATATTTGAGATGAAATACAGAATAAATAGGGTTCTGTGTAGAAGTACTCACTTATGACAATCAAACCAATATTATTTTTTAAGGAAAGTTACCCGTCATCGAGGTTATTTATTAAAAGACGTTGATATCATAACTTAATAATCATATAATTAACCGAAGATTACTAAGGTTTTTGTAGTGTAATCTGGGATTGGGTAAAAATTTAGGGATATAAAATGAAAGCATTTCTAGTTTCAATTATTTCGGTTATTACTGTATTTAATACGTTAACTACCTGCCCTTGTGCCTATGCTGTTAAAAAGTCAGCCGGCCTTGAAGAGGGAGAGATTGAAAAAGTTAAGGAAAATATCAGTAACTTAAATAAAAAAGTCCACACTTACACCCTGTTTTCCCCTGAGGACAGCGCTAAACTTGTTGAAGTTAAAATGGCGCTTAACTCCCTGGCTGACGGAAAAATCAGTGACCCGTCATATGCGGAGCTATTCTATAATGCTGCTTATATACTAAAGGAAAGGGAATATAAGCAGGACGCTATCCAGTACTTTAGCGTTGTAATAAAAAACTTCCCTCAAACTGTTTACGCCTATAGAGCTAAAAACGAGCTAAAAAAATTTGGCATAAAGTTTGATGAAGAACCTGAAGAGTAAAAAAAGTTGGCCCCGATCCTTTTAAACGCACATTCAGCGTTCTCAGCTAGGGTCGAGGCCATATATGATCATCCTTAAAAGGTATTTACTTTTATCATTATTAACTTAATATATCATGTTTTTATATAAACAACATCACCCTTTAGTATTAGAATTGGCAGTGTTATTTTTTGACATGTATAGCAATAAATTATATGTAAGAGGGGTTAAGCGGTTAAATCAGGGTAAAGCGGATATTTAGCACAAAGTTCCAGCGATTTTTTACCCAGCTCCGCTAATTTCTGTTCATCTTCAGAATTTTTAATAGCTTCCGCAATGATTTCCCCGATAACTTTCATATCTTCTTCCTTGAATCCCCTTGTTGTAATTGCGGGAGTGCCAAGTCTAACCCCGCTTGTTACAAACGGGCTCTTCGGATCATTAGGAACAGTATTTTTATTTGCGGTAATATGTATTTTCTCCAGCATATTACTAATATCTTTTCCTGTTTTATCGAGCTTTCTCAGGTCAATAATCATTAAATGATTATCTGTACCGCCGCTTACAAGGTCAATTCCATTATCAACAAATGACCGGGCAAGTGCTTTTGCGTTTTTGACCACGTTTTCAGAATACTCTTTAAATTCAGGCGCAAGAGCCTCTTTGAAAGCCACAGCCTTGGCTGCAATGATATGTTCCAGCGGACCACCCTGGAGTCCGGGGAACACAGCCTTATCAATTCCTGCCGCATGCTCTTTTGAACACATTACAACCCCACCACGCGGTCCTCTCAGGGTTTTATGTGTGGTTGTGGTGATAAAATCAGCGTAACCCGCAGGCGAAGGATGATGCCCTGTTGCTACAAGACCGGCAATATGAGCTATATCAGCCATCAGAAAAGCGCCGGCTTTATCAGCAATCTCCTTGAACCTCTTAAAGTCAATTGTCCTTGCATATGCGCTTGCCCCGCAGATTATAAGCTTTGGTCCATGCTCAAGCGCAACTTTTTCAACATTTTCATAATCAATATAGCCCTGGTCATCAACTCCATAGGAAGCTATATCAAAGTACATTCCTGAGAAGTTTGCAGGTGAACCATGTGTAAGGTGCCCGCCATTGGAAAGGTCCATTCCAAGAATCTTATCACCCGGTTTTAATACGTAAAGAAGCACTGCCATGTTTGCCTGTGCCCCGCTATGCGGCTGAACATTGGCATGTTCAACCCCAAAAAGCTTTTTAACTCTCTCCTGTGCTATAATTTCGATTTCATCAACAACTTCACATCCGTTATAGAAACGTTTGCCGGGTTTTCCTTCTGCGTATTTATTGGTTGGAACAGTGCCGCATGTTGCCATGACAGCTGTGCTGGTGAAATTTTCACTGGCTATAAGCTCAATAGTGTTTCTCTGTCTGTCAAGCTCCTTTAAAATTAACTCTGAAATCTCAGTATCAGCAGCTTTTATTATTTCAATTTCCATGGCAAATCTCCTTTTTTTTGTGGTTTCAATAAAATTCTAATATAAAAATCAATTTTCGTATTAGATAAAATTGTAATAATTGATACATTATTTCGTATTTTCAGAAATCGCTCACATAAAATAACAAATTATGCTCTATAATGAAAATGAATTTATGAGCTTTGTGAACGCCCAAGAGCGAGCAAGGAGAAAATAATGTTTTCTTGTTTTAACCAACCGGGCTTTTCAATATGGCTTAAGCCAATATTCAAAAGCCAAAATAGGGTTATAGACTGCAAAACCTCCTTTAAAATAGATTATCAGGAAATTAAACACGGAGATATAGTTGAGCTGGAATTCAGGGACTCCAAGAATTCCTCTCATAAGCAAATATATATATCTACAAGTAATTGGAGTCGGGAAAAAGGTATTGGCAGCTTCATTACTCTGACAGGAAAGCATATTTTACTTTCCAGCAAGGTTTTTAGGCAGTTAAACGTATGTAAAGTCGGAGCTTTTCAGGCATAATGACACATTTAAATAGTCTGCCCCGTTAATTCGGCAGCACCTGGGGAATAAAGAATTTTTTTCTTTATTCCTTATTTTTTGAAATTTTTGCAAGCCATTGTGTAGAAATTTTTGAAATTTTTGCATTGATTGCATATAATCATACTATTAGAAAATTGAGTCCGGTAAATAAAATTTTTCAATTAGAATAATAGGAGAAAAAAAGTGGTAGCTAGAAAATCAAATAAGTTACCTGAGGGTGTTGGTAAGCGTATTATTGAAAAACTGAAAAACCAGGAATACGAGGCTAACTCAGATGAAGCTGCAGTTTCTGAACCGCAAGAGGAAAATGTAGGAGCTGTCGAATACCCTGTTGAAGAAGATGATCAGGAAGTTTCTGAAGTGGAAACCAGGGTTGAAATTGCTGCAGAAGAGGAAACTCAGGAAAAAGACGAGCAAGAGCCCGGAGAAGAAGAGGATTTTGAGATAAGTTATTCCTGTTCTCCAAAAGTAGTTAAGAAAAAAAGCGTTATCTATGAAGAACCAGGGATTTACGAGGAAGATAAACAGCAAGCTTCCGGTGTCTCTGATATTGATACACTGCTAAACCTGATCACCCAGCTCCCATCCGGTGTTACAAAGCAAACCGGCGCGCTGATTATCAGGCAAACAATGGAAGCACTCGGAATTCCCATGAACAAGGTACTGGCAGACGCCCAGTCAGTCCAGGAAGAACTTGAGCACAGCACCAGAAATAACGTTAATATTATTGAGGAATACAGGACAAAGATCAAAATCCTTGAGCAGGAAATCCAGAAATTCAGGAAAAAAGCTCACGAACTGGAAGATATAATCAGCCTGTTTATCCTTTCAGACGAGAAAAAATAAATTTTTACTTAAATATTTTGTAAAAGGGCGCTCTTCATAATTTCAACGGGGGCATCCTTTTCAGTCCACAGAGAAAATCCCTTTGCTCCCTGCAAAACCAGCATATCAAGCCCGCATAGGGTCTTAAAGCCGCGATTTTCCGCTAATTCAAGAAGCTTTGTTTTCTGAGGCTTATAAACTATGTCATAAACAAAAGTTTCCGGGGGCAGACTATCAAGTGAATACTCACTAAGCGGGGACTGTCCTTGAAACTTGCCTTCCATTCCAACAGGCGTTGCGTTTACCACAAGTGAAACTCCTGAAAGGCCGACCTTTTCCTCCAGTTTAACATACTCAATTTTAAGATAAGGATAGTTTTTATTTAGAAGGGTTTTAATTTCCCCGGCATTAAAAATTTCAGAGGGTAATGTAATTATATCCAGCTCAGAAAATCCCATCTCTGCAATCCCGGCCCCGACTGCCCTTGCTGCCCCGCCGGAACCAATGATAACCGCTTTTTTGCCCCTAAAGCTCTCCCTGCTTTTCTGCGGAATTGCCTGCATAAACCCGTATACATCAGTGTTATATCCGGATAGCTTTTTATCCCGGCTTATAACTACCGTATTAACAGCCCCGATTTTTTGCGCAAAGCCGTCTATGTCATCCAGAAACTTCATTATCTTTACTTTATGAGGAATTGTTACGTTGAACCCCCTGAAGTCATTGCTTTTAAAAAACTCAACCCTATCTGCTATTTGTTCAGCCGGGGTTTCAAAAAGGGTATAATCACCTTCCAGCCCAAGTTCACCAAGCGCAGCCTCATGCATTGCAGGTGATAGCGAGTGTCCAAGTGGGTAACCAATTAGCGCGAGTTTAATCATATTCTTATCCTTCCATAACCCTGACATTATGCGGATTGGTTTTTTGCCTAGCCTGCTATAAATCAGGCTGCATCCGCATTTCCAGCCATACATCGGGTAAAATTTTAAACGATTTAACCGGCTTTAATGCCATAGCCGAACTTATGCCTGCTTTACAATTTACTATATCAGAAAAATTTTGTCTTGTGGTTCCAAGTTCTAAAGCCGCCTTTTTTCAAAGTTCGCCAAAATGCCTGAAAACTTTTTTGTCCTTCTTTAGCAACTCAAGTTAGATAAAATTTACCTTCAAAAACAAACTCGCAGCCGCCTGTCATAAACACTCTGTTAGACTCCCTGTCCCACTCAATCTGAAGTTGCCCGCCGGGAAGCATGACTTCAACGCTGTTGGATGTATGGTTATTCAGCACCGAGGCCACAACAGATGCACAGGCCCCTGTTCCGCAGGCCTGCGTGATTCCGCAACCTCTTTCCCACACGTCAACCTTAATCTTGTCTCCGGAAACCACGTTAATAAATTCCACGTTGGTCTTTTCAGGGAATAAACCGTGTTTTTCCAGCAGCGGCCCGACGTTTTTTGCAAGCCGGGCTGAATCTTCTTCTGTAAAGATAATACAATGAGGATTACCCATGCTTACTGCGGTTACATTAAGAGTCTGGCCGTCGACTTCTACAGGATAATTAACAACTTTACCGGCTTCTTTTATGTTTACCGGAATTTTAGCGGGCTCAAGCACAGGTTCTCCCATATCAACCCTGACCCGGTCATTATCAAGAATCTCAGGAACGATTTCTCCAGCTAAAGTGCAGATAGAAAACTTTTTTTTATCCACTATACCCTTTTGATACACGTACTTTGCAAAGCACCTTATGCCATTGCCGCACATCTCCGGCTCTGTACCGTCAGAATTGAAGATCCTCCAGCTAATATCGCAATCTGAACTGACATCAGGCGGGTTAACTATGATTAAACCGTCTGCTCCTATGCCAAACTTCCTGTCGCACATTTTTTTTGCCAGTTCTGAACAGTCAGGTTTTATGTTTGAAAGCTCATTTGCTTCCAGGATAATAAAATCATTGCCCAGCCCCTGCATTTTAGTGAAATTCATATATACTGCTCATAAATAAGGCTTTACAGTTCCATTTAATCTATAAACCAGGCTAAATTTCAATTGTTTTAAGAAATTTATTAAGATTTATTATCCGGGTTTTTACCAGAAATTTAAGAAAAAGCCAAACAGGCTAAACGATCAGCAGAGTCTTGCGTTGAATAGGTAGAATTCTGTATAATTCTTTTCACTTTTCCAATAGAGATATTAAGCTGTTTCTTAAGTCCAGACAGGAAGCTATATACAATGCAAATCAAACCTATTCTGTTTATTAATCTCCGAAATGACCTGACAAGCATTTTTTCCAGTCCCAGCTTTTGTTTTGTTTCTCTATGGAATACCTCAACATCCCACCTGTCTAAATATTCTCTCTTTAAGTCATCATCTGTCTTTTCAGATACTTCAAGAGTGGAAAAGTTCTTGTTTTCCAGCATCAATCCTGATATATATTTCTCAAAGATTTCTTGATTATGTTTACCATCT
>JANQEB010000158.1 GCA_028278605.1 Candidatus Gastranaerophilales bacterium | reverse complement strand
TCTCAAGGTCTAAAACAATGAGATTCTTCGCCCGCCCCGCCTATGGCGGGAGGCGGCTCAGAATGACGAAATGAGTAAAAATTTTTTGTTACCTACTTACAATTGCTCAAAGAGCTATTATCAAGACTTTTTATCAAATTTTCCTTTTAGTACCTGGAATTAAAAAAAACGAAAATGATGGATAAATTTTTTGATAATATTCAAATTAAAACAACCTGATTGGTTTTTACAGGCCTCTGGTTAAAAGTATTGAGTCCTTATAAAGTTTTCTTATTTGTCTATAAATATTTTTACCCAAAATCATATAAACCTTGTGAATGATATTATAAATCTTTTCATTTTTTTGCTTTGTAATATTGGTATCATGTAAACGGTACAGTACTAATGGAATATCAACGTACTTAAGTCCATTCATCCTTGCCGCAACAATGGGTAACCAGTGATCTATATATTCACCGGGCAGTAATTTAGGTATGGGTAATGCTTTTTCCAGCAGCTCTCTTTTAAATAAAATGGAATGTCCGGTAACAAAATTAACATAATGAACCCATTTACCAGAGTCCAAGCAATAATTAATCTGTCCTTTTGTTCTTTTCATTGATTCAGAAATTATTTCCCCATTTTTTAGAAACTTTGAATCACTGTGAACCATAGTAAAATCGCCGAGCTCCTCCATTAGGATCTCTATTTTTTCAGGCAACCAGATATCATCACAGTCAGAAAAAGCAATATATTCCCCGCTGGCAAGGCTTGCAGCTTGCACATAATTTTTATTAAGCCCAAGGTTTTTTTCATTAACGCAATATTTTAGCCCGTATTTTTGGGAGTATTCTTCAAGAATTTTAACGGTTCCATCGGTCGAACAGTCATCAGAGACAACTACTTCTATATTTTTATATGTTTGATTGTAGATAGAATCAAGCTGCTCTCTTATATACTTTTCCCCGTTATAAACCGGTAAAGCTATTGAGACTAATTTTTCCCGGCTCATTTTTTACTTCCTATTTCGTATAAATTTAACTTTTTGCCTAGTCCGCTAACCTCAAGACTTTTTTCAATCAAAAGTTTATTCATCTCACATCTTAAAACTAAAGATATAACAAAATAGAAAATAGAACCAGTTAAAACCTGAATAAATGTTGTCAATACAGAAGCAGGCATTAGTATACCAATGTAGTACACTATAACAAACATAATTAGTCCGGATAAAAGATACTTCCAAATTTCCTTAAACATTTCTTTGAAAGGCAAAAAATCTTTTAAAATATAAAATAAGCTTATTCTTAGGATAAAGCTCGTTATTATAGCGGAAAAAGCAGCGCCCACAGCCTGGAAATGAGGTATCAAAGAAAAGTTTAACCCTAAACTAATTACTGCTCCGATAACAGCATTGATTGCCACGTCTTTTTCTCTGCCCATCGGCATTAAGACCTGGTTGTTTAGAGAACTTCCCCAGGCGTTAAGAAAGATTAGGACACTTGAAATATTCATAACCAGGGGGACTTTTTGAAAGTCATCTCCTAAAAACCAGGGTACAAAGTCATCTGAAATTGCCAGAATTCCTAAGACCATTGGTATAGATAGAAAATGTAAAAACCTGAAACCTTTGCCAATGTATCCTTTTATTACAACAAAGTCCTGTTTTGCAAACAGGTTCGACATTCGAGGGTACATCACTACCCCAAGAGTCATTGTAGCTGTTGAAGCAAGCATAATTATCTTTTGAGCCATTTCATAGCAGCCAACCTCTGATTCCCCGGCGTAAACACCAAGCAGGATACGGTCAAAAACAGCATATACCTGGCTTGCTAACACAGGAACAAAAATAATAAGCATGGGTTTGACATGAGAAAAGATTTTTTTAAAATCCGGTTTCACAAAAACTATTTTGTCCCTGAGGCAGGCACACATATACAGGGAACTTATAAAAGCGGAAAATGAAAGGATAAAAACATAAATATTAAGGTCTTCTTTAGTATTAACAAGCGTAAAGATAAGAATTATGCTTATAATTCTGACTATGACATCTCTTATAATAATTCTTTTAAAATCCTCAAGAGCCGCAAAAAACCAGTTAATATCAAAAATATTGTGTAAAAAAACAAATACCTGGATTAAATAAAGAACTTTATACTTTCCGCCAAAAGTAAAAATAAAAATAATATAAGCACTAAGAGCAATGATTGAGGCTATAAGTTTAAAAGTAAAAATTTCAAAGAAGACCCTGCTTCTTTCTTCAATATTGTCTCTTACATATGCTATACTCCTGTTTCCGTACTGAAGAACCCCAAGCGCCCCGAACAGGGCAAAATACCCTATAACCGCACCTGTAAAAGCATAAGCTCCAATTCCATCACTTCCAAGCACTCTTGCAACGTAAGGTACAGTTATTATTGGAGTTCCCAGCTGAAAAACCTTAAAAAGGGTATTATATATAAAATTTTTAGCAATCGCATGTTTTGGAGTCATTGTCCAAAAGCCTCTTTAAGAGAATCATACACTTTAAAGTCATTTGCCAGAGAGCAAACCCAGCTGAATTTTTTCTCTTTTATCAATATTCTCCCGTCTTTACTTTCACTTAACTCGATTACACCCAGGTCACAGAACTTTAAAACTTTATTTTCAAGGGTTTTTCCCCATAAATCCATTGGCCTGTCAATAATAAGAGCATCTACATCTATTATGCCCCGGTCAATAGAGCTTTTTTTAGCAGGAAGAAACCCTATATATGAGTCGCTGGATATTTTTATTTCGGATGAAGTATTATTATAGACAATTCCGCCTTTTATTTTTTTTAAAGTAATAAATTTTACTTTTGCAGGGATATTTCCGGCAAACATAAAATAAACCACGCCGGTAAGAGAAACCAGGATTAAAAAAAATCCTGTGCAATAATATATCAACTTTTTCATGGTTTTATTTTAATATAAAAAAAAGAGGTAAGCTTTAATATGCAAGGTCAAAAAATAGCAATAATAAGCGATCAGCTTGCCGGCGGAATCGGCGGCGCTGAAAGTATAACATTCAGTGCGCTGGACCTGTTTTCCCGGGCTGATTTTTATACAACAGTGTATGACCCGGATATTATTCCTGAAAAATACAGTAATTTAAAGATTAATACCACTTTTATACAGAATTTACCCTTTGCAATAAAAAAATACAAAGCTTATTTTCCGCTTATGCCTCTTGCAGTTGAATATTTAAATATGCAAAAATATGATGTTATCTTTTCATCGCATCATAGCGTTGTAAAAAGTGTTATATCAAAGCCTGAAGCTGTTCATATATGCTACTGCCACTCTCCGGCAAGATATATCTGGGATTTATTCTGGGCTTATTCGGATTTAAACGGGTTTAATCCTTTTACAAAGTTTATTTTTGCCGGGATCTGTCAATATTTAAGGATGCAAGACGTTACCAGCGCTCAAAGGGTTGACCATTTTCTTGCTAATTCAAACTATACTGCAATGAGGATTAAAAAATTCTACGGGCGTGATTCTGAAGTGCTGTTTCCGCCCGTGGATACCGGCAGGTTCCGGCATGAGTCCAGTGAGGACTATTATTTTATGCTGGGAAGACTGGTTGCGTATAAGGGTTTTGAACTGGCAGTTGACGCTTTTAATGAAAGCGGCAGGAAGCTTGTAATTGCAGGTAAGGGCCCGGAATATGAAAAGTTAAGGAAAAAAGCAAAACCAAATATATCTATGCCGGGCAAGGTATCAGATAATGAGCTGGTTAAATATATGAACAATTGCAAAGGGTTTATTTTTCCGGGTAAGGAAGATTTCGGCATAGTAATGGCAGAAGCCCAGTCCGCCGGAAAACCGGTTATTGCCTTTAAAGGCGGGGGTGCTCTGGATATAGTGGTTGATGATCAAACCGGAATTCTTTTTGATGAGCAGACTGCAACTTCGCTGAATAAGGCTGTAGCTCTTGCTGATCAAAAAACATGGGATCATGGGTTTATTATGAATAATGCAAAAAGGTTTGATAAAAATCATTTTGTTGATAGATTAGCATATGTACTAAAAAACGCAAAAGAATTTAGGAGAAAATAAAATTATGAATGAAAAAAAACTGGGTAAAATACTCATTGGAATGGGTATAATTGCTCTATTAACAACACTTGTAGACTATTTTGCAATAACATACCCTTTAAACCTTGGAAGTAAGGAATGGGTTTTTTCAGCTGCCAACAGTATATCTGACCTTTCTATAATGCCTGCTATCGGAATACTTTTCCTGCTTATAGGGCTGTATTTTGCTAAAGAAAGAACAAATGAAAACGTATTTAAATACATTGAAAGAGGTACAGGAATTTTAAGCCTGCTTTTTGCCGTTGGTTTTGCAGGCTGCGCTTTATTATATGCAATCAGCTCACCGGGCGTGGAAAGCAATATTATCAGTTCACTAAAAGCGACTAACGCTAAAGCTAAAGAGCAGTTAAACCAGTTTTACGTCGTAAACAAAGCAAAAATAGATGAAAAACGCTTTGAAGAACACCTGGAAAAAATGGATGAGCAAATGATGCTAAAAATAAACCAGACAAACAATACTATACAAAAAGCCACTTTTAAAACAATGCTCAACCTTATTTTCTTTGGTATTTTGTATCTGTATATTTTCCTTAAAGTATTTGAATTACTGGATTTTATCAAATACAGAATTTTAAAACTTAAAAAAATACCCGTAAAAGAGTAAAGTTAAAATGAAAACAGGGTTCCTGCTAATAACCGCCATTCTGGTAATGTATTTTAACCATCTGCAATACTGGGTTTCCAGGTGGTTTGATTTTGACTCCTTTTACTCAATCGGAATACTTGTACTTATTTTTATTTTTATTTTTTTAAAAGATAAAAGAGAAGAGCTCGCTAAAATTCCTCAATCGCCTTTATTAATAGGATATCCCGTTATACTGGCAAGCCTGGTATTCTACTATGTCGGCACAAAAGCTGATATCAGCTATTTTTCAAGTTTTTCTCTTCCGATGTTAATTGCAGGAATTGTGCTTGTCCTTTACGGTAAGAAACTTCTTTTTAAAATACTTCCGGTTTTGTTCTTTTTTACCATATCATTACCGGTTTTGCCTGTTTTCAGGATTACAATGCCGTTTCAACTTTTACTGGCTGAATATACATCTTATTTTCTTGATTTCATCGGCTTACAGGCATATTCCAGCGGCAGTTTGATTATTTTAGAAAACAGGCTTATAGACGTGGAAGCGGGCTGTGCCGGGGTTACTTCACTGTATTCGCTTTTTGTCGCCACTTTTATGTATATTTATTACAAAGATATAAAAATTATTTATAAATTTTATCTAATTATTGCCAGTATTATTTTATCGGTCATTGGAAACTTTGCAAGAATTACAATCACAAGTCTTTATATACTGTATAATTCCGGGGATCCTTCATATGAGAAATTCCACGAGAACCTTGGAATTGTTATATTTATAATTCTGCTTGGATGTATTTTTGTTAGTGTAAAAATAATTGAGGAGCCTGAAGATGCACGGCAGAGCTAAAGTAATTATTCTGGTATTGATTGTATTTACTTATATAATGACCAATTTTAGCTTTGGAAATGCTGCTGAAGAAGAGATCAAGGTAAATATAAAAGATAAAATTCCTTATTTGGTGAATGGTTATGAGGCAGAAGACCTGGAAATTCCCGAAAAGCTCTTTAATATAATCTCCCCGGAAGAAATTTTAATGCGGGTATACAAAAAAAACGACAAAGAAATAAACCTGGCTATTGTTATATCAGACAGCAGGGATGACTTGCACGCGCCGGAAGTGTGTTATAGATTACAGGGCTTTGAGTTCGGGCCGGAAGAGAGCGAAATAATTTCTAACGGGTGTGAAATATCTAAAATTATGACCAGAAGAGAAGATAAAGCCTATGTTTTTCACTTTTGGTATACAGATATGAAAAAAGTTTATAAAAACAGGTTTGAATTTTTAAAAAATAT
Source organism: Candidatus Gastranaerophilales bacterium (assembly GCA_028278605.1). GTDB lineage: Bacteria > Cyanobacteriota > Vampirovibrionia > Gastranaerophilales > UBA9971 > JANQEB01. Next base: position 1,829 of record JANQEB010000158.1, on the reverse strand, counting down.
TTCCATAGATAAACTGCTTAATAAAAACCGGAAAAAATACGCGCTGGTAATTGTTTTCACTGACGGGGCAAACATTGAAGATTTAAAGTCATACTCAGAAGAGATTAATAATAAGGTTATTTCTGAATAAATATATAACTCGAATTACTAATTGCATATATGCAACATTTGCCAACCTAAAGTTCATGCTTCGCAACGCTGCACCTAACCCTTAAAGTGCCGCTATTATTGCCTTTCATCCTCATGTATTAAATCTTGTTTATTTTCTCAGGGCACTATATTATCTGTAAGTTTATAAAAAACCGGATTATTTTTTATAAATATTTGTTAAATTTTTATAAAAAAATTTAACAAATTTGGTTTAATTAGAGTAAATCAGTGGTTTATATAATGTAAATATTTAGCATGTCCGGCACGGACCTAAAAACTTTCAGTCCTTCTAAAGTATTTTCATGTTATGCCGATTATCTTTTTAAGACGGCTTAAGGGATTAATAATGCTTTTGAACGAATATGAACTAAACCAAAGTAATCTGGAAAAATTTAAGTATTTGATGAGCAACCTGGAGAAAGAAAGGGAGCAAAATCGTCATACTATTTTGATTGTAGATGATGAATTTGATAATCTTCAGCTTATCAAAAGGACGCTGCGTAGAAAATACAATATTCTTACAGCATCTGATGGTGTGGAAGCTCTGGAAGTCATTGAAAAAGAAGGGAATAATATTTCCCTTATTGTAACTGACCAGCGTATGCCAAAAATGAACGGTACGGAATTTTTAGCGGAAATATCAGAGGCTTACCCATATATAATTAAAATGCTTTTAACAGGTTATACTGACCTGGAAGCTATGGTAGAAGGGGTAAACAAGTGTAATTTATTCCAGTATATTTCAAAACCCGTTGACCCGGGCGACCTTGAACTCATTGTAAGCAACGGGATAGACGCATATGAGCTTACCCTGAGTAAAAACACGCTTTTAAATGACCTTAGAGAACTGTTTTTTACGACTATAAAATCAATTTCCAGCGCGCTTGACGCCAAGGATACCTATACACACGGGCATTCTCACAGGGTTACCCTATTTTCATTAATATTAGCCCAGGAGCTTGGGTTTGATGATGCTTATATAGAAGAAATAGAAACAGCCGGGCTTTTGCATGATATAGGTAAAATCGGAGTTCCGGAGGATATTTTATGCAAACCGGGCAAGCTGACTGACGAAGAATATGAAATAATTAAACAACATGCCGGCGGCGCAAAAAAAATTCTGGATACGATACCAAGTATTCAGCATATTGCAATCTGGGCAAGCTCTCACCACGAAAGATGGGATGGAAAAGGTTACCCAAACAAAATGGTTGGCGAAGAAATTCCCCTGCCAGCCCGTATTTTAGCTGTGGCTGACACTTATGACGCTATGACTTCTAACCGATCCTATAGAAAAGGGCTTCCTCATGAAGTTGCCAGGGAGGAAATTATAAATTGCAGCGGTTCACAGTTTGATCCTGCAATGATAGAAGTTTTTAAAAAAGTTGAAGATATTTTTAGGCAGGCTGCTATAGACCCTGTAAAATTCTATAATGAGTACAGCAGGTTAAACAAGTCTATTGAAGACAAAGAAACCGCAAAAGTAACTGAACAACCTCAAGAAGCTTAAGCCCGGTTAAAATTTGATGTTATTCAAATATCGCTTAAATAACCTGAGTCGCCAATTAGCTAAAAACTAATTAGCTAAAAACTAATGATAGCCGGATGGAATTTCTAAAAATCTATCAGGATTCGTAAAGGGCGAAGCAGGCGGTGCTGTCCGCATTTTAGCGGCGAAG
>JANQEB010000308.1 GCA_028278605.1 Candidatus Gastranaerophilales bacterium | reverse complement strand
CTTTGCCTTTAATACTTTAAGAGCCAATGAATCTCAAAATATCAAGGGGCATATATATTGCAACACCCTGGATTTGTCGAATTGCTTTACGCTAAAAGGCCTTAGCTAGAACTGAATTGCCCTGCTATAATGCTGTTGTAAGTTACGAGATATCCCTAAAGATTCCAACCAACTTGCTATACATAAACTTCTAAGCAGCAGTCACTTTTATGGATTTGACCCTGATATTGCAATAATTGATGCTCCTGTTAAATAACAACCTCTTTTTAATCTTTTCGGATTAATATAAAATAATTTTCATAGGGATTTAAGTTAAGGAGATTTGATATGTCAGAAAAAAAGCTTTTAGCAACGATTCCAAGGACAGCTACAGAGGAAATCCAGGTTCAGTTAAGCGAGTATAAGGGCAAAAAGTTCCTTGATTTAAGAATATTCTACACAACAGACGGCGGTAACACCTGGAACCCCACCAAAAAGGGAGTTGCGGTTTACCCGGAAAACCTTGACCAGCTAAAAGAAGCAATTGAAAGCGCGCAAAGAGAGCTGGAAAGCGTTGACGCATAAGCATAAATACGCTCAGGTTATAGTAGATGTGCCTGATCTTGATACAAGGACATTCAGCTATCTTATTCCCGAAGAACTCTATGACCACATAAAACCTGGCGTTCCGGTGCTTGTCCCTTTCGGAAACAGGGGGGCCGTTAATGGCTTTGTGGTGGGGTTTTCTGATTATTTACCCGAGGAAATCAAGGCTAAATCAATCTATGAAGTTCTTCTGGATGACTCACTTTTTGACATAGAATACTTACAGCTTCTTGAGTGGGTGGCAAATTACTATTGCTGCAGCCTTCAAAACGTTCTTGACGCTGCAATCCCTTCTAACCTACTTGCAAAGACCAAAAGAATTGCTCATTTGCTAAAGCAGGAGGTTTCTGCTGGAAACCTGAGCAAGGACAGCCTGAAAATATTTGAATTTTTGCGGGAAAAACAAAAGTATAATGTGAAAACCCTGAAAAAAAAGACTAAAATAGTTTACTCAAAGTTTTATGCGGCGCTAAGACAGCTTCAGGATAGGGGAATAGTCAGGGTAGAAAATGTTCTTGAGGATAAAAAATCAGGTCCTAAATTAGAAAAATACATTAAGTTAAACCCCGGTTTTGACAAAGAAACATTGACCCCAAAGAGAAAAGCAATTTTTGAGGCGTTAGAGGCTTTTGGTGAAGAGGTTAAGCTATCCGAGTTTATTGAAAAAGCTAAAACCACGGCAACGACCTTAAAAAAACTCGCTGAAACAGGTGCAGTTGAGATTTTTGAGAAACAAGTTTTTAGAAATCCCTCTGATATCTTTAAAAAAGAAGACCAAGGAGAGTTTTTTGAGCTTACGGGCTATCAAAAGCAGGCTTTTTCCCAGATTATTGAATATATGGAAAATAAAGACCCTGAACCTGTGCTTTTATACGGTATAACCGGCTCAGGAAAAACTGAAGTTTACATGCACGCTGTAAAAGAAGCTTTAAGCAAGGGACAATCAGTTATAATACTTGCCCCGGAGATTATTCTGGCTTCCCAGCTGGCAATGAGGTTTGCAGCGAGGTTTGGAGCAGGGAACGTTGCGATCTGGCACAGCAGTATTTCTGACGGGGAGCGCTATGATGTCTGGAAAAAGCTTAGACACAGTGAGATTAAAATAATAATTGGCGCAAGATCAGCCATATTTGCGCCTGTAAAAGACCTGGGCCTGGTAATTATTGACGAGGAACATGAGTCAAGCTATAAGCAGACCTCTCCAAACCCAAGATACAACGCAAAAACAGTAGCGGCTGAACGGGCTAAAAGAACAGGGGCCACGCTGGTCCTGGGAACAGCGACTCCTGATATAACCACGTTTTTCCGGGCAAAAGGCGCGGACAGAATTCTGATGTTGCCTGAAAGGTTTGGCTCAGGTGGACTTGCGCAGGTAAATATTGTTGATATGCGCGAGGAATTCCTGGCAGGCAATAAAAGTATTTTCTCAAGGCTTTTAAAAAAGGGGCTGGAGCATACATTTGAAGCCGAAAAGCAGGCTATACTGCTTATTAACAGGAGAGGGTTTTCAACTTACGCCCAATGCAGCAGTTGTGGCTATACCCCGGAATGCAAACGCTGTGATATCCCGTTAATTTCTCATAAAGCCTCAAATAAGCTTCGCTGTCATTATTGCAGCTATGAAACAGACCTTTATGACATCTGTCCTTCCTGTTTTAACAGCACATTAAGGTATTTTGGAATGGGGACCCAGCGGGTTGAAGAGATGTTCAGGAAGGAATTCCCTGATATTGCCCTGCAAAGAATTGACAGCGACATTATGAGCAAAAAAAACGCTCATATAGAAGCTTTAAAAGGGTTTAAGAAAGGAGAAACACAGGTATTAATAGGGACACAGATGATAGCTAAAGGGCTGGATGTCCCTAATGTAACCCTGGTAGGAGTGATAAACGCGGATTCCCTGTTTAACATACCGGATTTCAGGGGAACAGAAAGGGGGTTTCAGCTGTTAACACAGGTTGCGGGCAGGGCAGGCCGCGGGGAATTCCGGGGCAAAGTGTATTTCCAGACGTATGAACCTGAATTTTTCGCGGTAAACCACGCTAAAGACCAGGATTTTATCAGTTTTTACAGCTATGAGGTTCAGGCAAGAAACGAGTATTCATATCCGCCTTTTAGCCGTATAATCAGGTTTATAATAAACTCTAAAGCGGAAATTAAGGGTGTAAAGTTTGCCTCAGACGTGGCTTACCGCCTGAAACTGCTTACTGATGAGCGGGGAATCACTGAGAGACTTGAGGTTCTTGGGCCTACAAGGTGCGTAATAACAAGAATCAAAGACGAATACAGGTTCCAGGTCCTGATAAAAAATACCCTGGGCCAGAACGGGCATTTTTTGGTAAATAATTTTGTAAAGAACCTGAAAATCCCGCAGGACATAAAATTTCTTGTGGATGTTGACCCTTGCGATATGCTGTGAAAATTCTGGTATACTAGAATGAGTTTATAATTTCGAAAACTCATCGTTTCCGAAATGCGTTAGCGGACAGCAACGCCTGCTTCGCATAATTAACACTCCCGCTTCGCATACCACGACTTATTTGCAGTATAAATTCGGAATTATTTGCATATTGTGGTATATATCTTTAAAGTAAGGCACTTTGCCGCTCCTCCTGCTTTCATAAACTCGCTTAAGTCAGTCTGATAATGTTGAAACCCCTTTTCCTTAAGAAGTTTAGTGAATCTTGCTGTAGTCAGGTTCGTTACAACGGCATCATTGACATTAACCGCGTTACATGTAAAGTATGAGGCTTCCTCATCATTTACAACAATTCGTTTTTCAGACGGCACACTGTTTTCAATAACTTTATTCGCGTATTCGTCAAAAGCGCCGGGGTAATAAATCAAATAACCGTCTTTTAACGGGCAAAAACAGGTATCAAGGTGGTAAAAACTGTTGCTTACAAGTTCCAGCGAAATAACGTGAATCCCCAACAGCTCTGCAAGATAGAGGTGAGAGGAGATTCCCGTGCGGGGAACATAGCCTGCATAC